>NZ_PNCV01000348.1:0-318 GCF_005886925.1 Pseudoalteromonas sp. S3260 | reverse complement strand
AAAGATGGCAGCGGAACGCTATACAGCGAAGCCCCAACTTGGATTAAAACCTGGGAAAAAACCGGCTTAATCACTTTTAATGACAAAAATGATGACGGCCGCATGTACTACTCAGCAGGGGGGGTTAACGATCCAAGCAGTGCCAACGAGGTGAGTGTAGACCGTGACATTATGGTGCTTGCTAACCCCGAGATCGCCGATTTACCGGCCTGGGTTATCGCCTTGGTTGCAGCCGGTGGTATTGCTGCGGCATTGTCGACCACTGCGGGTTTATTATTGGTGATTTCAACCTCGGTGTCCCATGACTTGTTGAAGCGT
>NZ_PNCV01000347.1:0-343 GCF_005886925.1 Pseudoalteromonas sp. S3260 | reverse complement strand
GCATAGGGCAGGGCACTGGTAACCAGAATCTTGCGCGCTGACATGAGGCCTCGTCTTGACGGTAAAGGGCGCCTGCTGCGCAGTGCGCAGCGACTCGCCGGGATGACTCGTGATAAGGGGCGAACGCATCGCCCCGTCGGGATGGGCGCTACTATATCGCGAAGGTGCGGGC
Source organism: Pseudoalteromonas sp. S3260 (assembly GCF_005886925.1). Taxonomy (NCBI): domain Bacteria; kingdom Pseudomonadati; phylum Pseudomonadota; class Gammaproteobacteria; order Alteromonadales; family Pseudoalteromonadaceae; genus Pseudoalteromonas; species Pseudoalteromonas sp. S3260. Next base: position 171 of record NZ_PNCV01000347.1, on the reverse strand, counting down.
GGCGCGAAGGGCGCGTCGCGTCACCGGCAACGCTGGCGTGCGCAACTGCGAGGTTGCAACCCGTGCCGCCGCCCTCATGAAGGATTCAAGGACACTACATTTTCCGTTCCTGGAGGTCAGCATGCCAGCTCAGCTATCCGTCGCCGGTCAGATCAATCGTCTCATCCGCCA
>NZ_PNCV01000346.1:0-383 GCF_005886925.1 Pseudoalteromonas sp. S3260 | reverse complement strand
ACTATATTGTTGATGCTAAAGTTTCCTTGATAGCGAACAATCGCATCTTTCATTGCTTGAGGAACGCCGGCATCATTACCATCATAGGTATAGCCTTCATCCGCTGTTGTGTTATAGCCAACGCCCAACTCCACTCCAGCAACAAAATCGCTGGGGATGGATTTGGTTCTGATGTCTATGTTACCGCCACCGAACGCCGCAGGCATATCGGGAGAGTAGGCTTTTTGCACCGCCATACTTTCTATGATGCTTGCTGGGAAGATATCCAGCGGCACTACGTTGCGAGTTAGTTCGGGGCTAGGGATATAGGCACCATTCAATCTAGCACTGGAATAACGCTCGCCCAGACCACTAACATAAATAAACTTACCATCAACTAATGT
>NZ_PNCV01000345.1:0-348 GCF_005886925.1 Pseudoalteromonas sp. S3260 | reverse complement strand
GAGCCATAGCCGAGGGCTGTCGCACCATTGCACGGCCAGGCTCGAGAACACCAGGTCCAGACTCGCATCGGCCAGCGGCAGGCGCTCGGCATCGGCGCGTAGCCAGTGCGGGCGTTCAGGGCTGCCACTTGCAAGCTCGCTCGTCTGGCGTGCGGCTTCACGCAGCATCTCAAGCGAAAGATCCAGCCCCATGCAGCAAGCCCCAGAGTAGCGCTGCGCCAGTTCGAGGGTCCAATGTCCGGGCCCACAACCGAGATCGAGCACACGGGCGTCGGCCGGCAGCCGCTCAGGGAGCGAGGCGAACAGGGTGGTCGCCATGGCGTGCTGCGCCTGCGCCAGCGTGAGGTA
>NZ_PNCV01000344.1:0-342 GCF_005886925.1 Pseudoalteromonas sp. S3260 | reverse complement strand
ACACCGAAATGCAGATAAAAACAGCAAAAGCAGACAAAAGCTATTGGTTTATCAGTGATTGAGTTTTGTTTTTGCTTTGCTAAAGCTACAATACCCGCTATTGCGTTGATTCGAGAGTATTATGCAGCAAAGCGCCTCCCAAAGTTATAAACGACTACTTGGCTATGTAAATACTTATAAAGCCGCCGCCATTGTCGCCATTATTGGCATGCTAGGGTATTCAGCAATGGATGCCACCTTTGTGTGGCTAATGCAGCCATTTATCGATGAAGGTTTAACTGAGCGTAACAGCGCTGTTTTGACTTGGGCTCCTTTTGTTGTGATTGCGTTGGTATTAGGGCG
>NZ_PNCV01000343.1:0-349 GCF_005886925.1 Pseudoalteromonas sp. S3260 | reverse complement strand
TGAAAAGAGTTTTCGAGTTAACAAAACACTACCCTACAACCTAAAGGTTAAACCTCGCCACAAAGTGGCCTGAGCTACTTCAAGCGCATAAATACAGCGCTTAAAGGGCGAAATTCGCGGTTAAGGGAGCATTTTTAAGATGCAAAAATGCTGCTTTGCCAAAGGTTCTCTGCAGCCGCAGCATGGGCGACTGAGTCAGTCGTAAAGCTTGACCTTCACTAATGTAGAGTGTGCAGAGATAGATTAGCATTGCTGCCCGAGGCACCGCGAATAACACTGCGGTGGGTTGACTGTGGTCAGTGACAAAAATTAAGCAGACGCACTGAGGTCGCTACCGAGGACACGCATT
>NZ_PNCV01000342.1:0-341 GCF_005886925.1 Pseudoalteromonas sp. S3260 | reverse complement strand
TGTCGCCAACCGTTTTGCTCTGCCTGCTTATCATACTTGGGATCTGTTTTCAGAAGTCGCTCTGAATGAGCACCTAAAGGTGCAATTAGAGATTAAAAACCTAACCAACACGCTAGGCCTTACCGAGGGCAACCCCCGCGATGATTTAAGCCATCAAGAAGCGCTATTTTACGCCAGACCCATTTTTGGCCGCACAATCACACTGTCGATGAGTTATGAATTTTGAGTTTTGAGGGTTGAGGGTTGCTAGAGCAACAAAAAAGCGAGCTAACAAGCTCGCTTTTTGACCATTATAAAAGAACACTCGTTTAGATAATTTGGTTCTCTTTCCAGGCTTGCTC
>NZ_PNCV01000341.1:0-293 GCF_005886925.1 Pseudoalteromonas sp. S3260 | reverse complement strand
CAGCTTATATGATGTCTACAGGCACGGCTATTGTTGGAGCTGCCTCGAAGGTTAGAGGTGCGCTTACTGCTGGGGGAGACATAGACACGGGGGCGCAGAGCGAATACCTTTACGTAAGACCAAATAACCTCGCCGGTATCTGCGGTAAAGAAGTTATTGAAACTGTGAACCATTACCGCTTTGAGCTCGCAGACAACAAGGGCTCTACTTGTGCAGCTAAGCCGGTAACCTTGAAGGCATGCGCAAATGTTAGCTGTAGCCAATTATATTCACAACCAACAAGCGTAGACTTA
>NZ_PNCV01000340.1:0-370 GCF_005886925.1 Pseudoalteromonas sp. S3260 | reverse complement strand
CAGTGCTGAGGTGGTACTCGGCCCTTTGCCTTTACGTAAAGATTCAGCAAGGGCATTCACCGACAGCAGGCGGCGGTGGCGCGTAGAGACGATAAGTTGTTCACTAACGAACACGCGAATCGATACCATATCATCAGGACTATCTGCCGGGTTAAGATTGACGCCACGCAAAAACAATAAATGGCCACTGTCATCGCTGACAATACGAGGGCGTGTTTCATCGGCAATAAGGGCATCATGTGCAAATTCATTTAATGGTACCGCTGCCAAGTATTGCTCAATATCATCTTGGCAGTAATCAAGATGTAGCCACAACACACCATCACTGGGCTTCCACTGCTTAATCGCTGATTTTTCAGTTAATTGTTCA
>NZ_PNCV01000339.1:0-359 GCF_005886925.1 Pseudoalteromonas sp. S3260 | reverse complement strand
AGGTCATCACCCACAGTACGAATGCGGCTGCTTAGCCAATTGGCAAAATACATGGTTAGCACCAAGAACACCACTGCAAGTAACACGCTGGCCAGCACGGAAGTCCTAATAACCGAGTTAATCGCGCCGGAGATCTCATGCTCTGGCAAGACCGCGACCTATTTCAAGTCGGTGCCTTCAATGGGCATCACCGCACCATAGACGATCTCGCCATCGAGCTCAGTTTCATTAAGTACAAAGCCACTGCCATTGCTAGAGAGAGCCGAGCTCAGTGGTGCTAACTGGTTAACATCGGCCACCGTTTTGCCAATAAAACGGTTGTTTTCATGAGCAATAATGCGCTGTGTGTCATCGACCAG
>NZ_PNCV01000034.1:0-69233 GCF_005886925.1 Pseudoalteromonas sp. S3260 | reverse complement strand
TTCTTATCCGAAGCTCAGGTTCTGTTAGGTTAATCCCTTCGAAAGTGACACCTAAGTAATCAGTTACAGAGTATGTTGCACTGAAATCTAGCTGTCCGTAATCTTGATGCTCGCGGTTACCGTACCAACCTGGTGCTTCACGAATAATAAACTCTGAACGCCAGTTATATGCTAAACGAGCAGAGAAATCATCATTTTCATAAAAACCAACTACGTTATAGCTGTTTTTCGATGAATCAGAGAATACCCCAACACGGCCTGGGTAATTCTCTGCTGGTGCTTGCGCATCTGAATAAGTGTAGTTAAATGAATAACCAAAGCCGTTATCGAATGAATCTTGAATTTGGAACTCAATACCTTCGATTGAACCACCCGTACCATTTGTTGATGAGCTCACTGTCCAACAGTCATATTGCTGAGCACCACACGGTGGCTCGCCGGCATCTGGGTTAGTCGTATAAACTGGGATGTCTATACTAATTTGTTGGTTTGTTTGTTGTTGGGTAGAAATACATGAGCTTACTTCTTTAGTGAAGTAAGTGACGCTTAACATAGCATCGTCATCAAAATACCATTCAACACCAATGTCTGCCTGGAACGCTTTAAATGGGCTTAAACCTACATTACCCGTATTTAACATTTCATTTAAAGGACGGTTATCTGTATAACCCGCTAGATTACGCGTTGCAAATAAATCTGCGTAATTAGGGCGAGAGATAACTTGTGCTGCTGAAGTACGTAAGATTAAGTCGTCAGCTAAGTCCATAACCACGTTTAAGCTTGGTAAGAACTCACTGTAATCGGCTTTGTCTGTAGATAATGTCGAATCGTAAACACCTTCATCACTCAAATCATAGTAATCTGACGAAATATCAGTTGATATGTAACGAACACCTAAATTACCGCAAATACCACCGGTGTCAAAATCAGCCATCGCATATAAAGCAAAATTTTCTTCTTCTATGGTGCCGTATGCTTGTGGACGTGCTGTATAACCTTCTGTCATTGCTAATGAATCAGTAATCATTAGATCCATATCAGGTTCAGGTATTACAAAACCACCACCCGCAGTCACAGTACCTGGGTAGTATTCATTAGCATTACGTACAGGTACTAAATCGGCATTCACATTAGCTGCATTACCATCTTGTACAACTTTGTGATCGGCATATCTTAAGCCCGTTTTAATTGCGGTAATAACACCAAGCTCAACAGGAATTTCAAAGTCTAAATTTAAGTAACTTTCTTCATCTGAATCAGGGTTGTATTCAGGCGCCCAAGTTTGTGGGCTGATGGTATCAGGTAAAATGCTAGCATCGTATGATTGGTTAGCTAAATTAAATCTAGTCACGTCGCCAGTCATATCAATAGACCCATTTAAGTCGCTATTGTTATTTGCAAACAAACCATAGTTTGCCGTTGTTACATCACTGTCTGCGCTTGTTTTACCTACACGACCTTTAAAGGTGAATAACTCTGAGTCATATTTCCAATCTAAGTCAACAGTATCAGACTTCATGCTTGCTTTACGCGCCCATGTTTGGAAAAAAGCCGTGCCATTGCCGTTGATATTACGCGAAACACAGTTACCTGAGGCGTTCGTTTGTTCACATGAACCATCACCTGGGAATATAATGATTTGCGAGTTAGCATTGTTAGCATCTAGCTCTAAACTTGTATAAGTTAGACCTAAAACTAGCGAATCTGATGGCTGATATTGCATAGCTACATTATACGCCGTACGCTCACGAGCTTGCTGAAAGGTTGTGGGTGCCATACCGCCACTCCAACCACCTGACGATTCAATACCGTTACGTTGGTAATCTACTTCTGATAATGAACCCGCAGCTAAGATACCAAATGTTTCACTATCATTTTTCCAGCTGTACAAGCCTGAAAGCTCAGGATCTGTCTCTTCAGATACTGTACCGTAATCAGCTTTAATACTGGCAAATACAGTGTTTGCATCTAAATCGAGTTTTAACAATTACAGTACCGCCGATACCACCTTCAACTAGGTTAGCTTGAGATGATTTATAAACTTCTAAGCCACCTACTAATTCAGAAGGTAGTAATGAATAATTAAAGCTACGATCGACCGCTTGTTGATCGAACCAGCTAGTTGAGGCAACAGTATGACCGTCAAGTAATGTGCGTGTTAATTGAGCTGATGCACCACGGATAGATACTTGCTGATCCTGTCCAAATTGACGAGATACACTGACACCAGAAATACGACCAAGAGATTCACCTACATCGCCATCAGGAAACTTACCAACGTCTTCAGCTGTTACAACATCAACAACGGCATTTGAAAAACGCTTGCCGTTTAAGTTTTCTTTATTTGAAGCGCGAATACCCGTAACTTGGATTACTTCAACATCTTCTTGAACTTTAGTTTCATCGGCTGCGAATGCAGCACCAGTGAACCCGGCTCATTACTAAGCCGATATTTACTGCTAATAAGCTTTTTTTAAAATTTTTAGCTAACACAGGATTCCCCTTGAATCATTTTGTTGGTTTTTGTTTATCATTTTGCCTACCGCCATGATAGCGCTGTCATGGAAGTAACAATCCATACATGAAAAATTACAATTTTGCTACATTTTCCCGCTCTTCTTGTATGAAAAATAGCCAGCCCAACATTAAGCAAATGATTTTAAAGAAATTAATTATTGCATGAAAAAGCCGAATTAAATTTATTTAATTCGTTCACATTTCCAGCATGTACTTGAAGCATTTTTAAATTGATTTTGTTTAAAACGACGTGGTGAGTAGGAATTTTCAAACCGTAAAACATGCTTGTGAGTTAGTGTTTAATAAATTTAACCATTTGATTTTTTGGCTATAAGTAAAATTTATTCAGTATTTACAACCGGTGTAAAAGCCTATTTTATACTGCTAATTGTGGAGGCAATACTCAGCATTTCATCTTTATCTCTGCGCTGCTTTTTTTAATTCAGCAAAGAGTAAAACAGATCAGCAATAAAAAAGGTCAGTAGCAAAAGCGACTGGCCTTTCATTAAACCATCAATACAAAGAGGTTTAGCGCACACCTAATTTATATTAAAATTAGGGCGCCCAATACACTTCAATGTTGATCTCAGGGTGATTTAATACCGCACGTAACGGCATGTCATTCACATCGCCCCCCGCTAAAGCTTGTTTATAAACAGCCAGCTTTTCATCGCCACTAATTAGCAATTTAACCACTTTAGATTGTGCAATCGCATTTAACGTTAAGCTCATGCGCTCAGTAATACTGCCTGTTACGTCACTTTGTATCGCGTTGATAGCGCACACAAGTTGGCTTGAATCTAAGCCGTTTTTCAGGCCTTGTGCATGTGGGAATAATGACGCGGTGTGGCCATCTGGGCCCATGCCTAAAATAGTCACATCAAAAGGACGTTTTAATGCTTGAAACTGCGCTTCACAGGCATCAACCCCTTGCTCTGCAGTGGCTGCTGTATTTTTCATGCTAATAAAATTAGCCGCTGCACCATGGTTTTGTAACAAAGTACGCTTGATGAATGCTTCATTACTCTTTTCATGACTTGCCTCAACCCAGCGCTCATCAACCATAGCAACATCAATGTTTGCCCAGTTTAAATCAAGGGTCGATAAATGTTTATAAGCCGGCTCAGGTGAAGAACCGCCTGAAACCATTAATACTGCACGGCCATCACGTTCAATACCATCACGTAAAGCATGCTCTAACGACTGAGATAATTCATCAGTCAGCGCAGCTTTATCGTCAAAAAACTTTTCTACTATTGTTGCCATCACTTATGCCTTATCGCCAGTGTTAAACCAAACATGATTATTCTCTGCTAATAATTCATCTGCATCTTCAGGGCCCCAACTACCGGCTCTATACAGTGCTGGTTTACCTTTCTCTTGCCAACGTTCAATTATTGGATCAATCCATTTCCATGCTTGGCGTACTTCGTCGCGGTGAATAAATAATGATGGATTATTTGCTGCAGCATCAAGCATTAAACGTTTGTAAGCATCTGAGTGAAAGCCATTACTATATGCTTGCGACAGCTCAATGTTCATCGTTACAGGTTCAAGTTGCATGTCTAAATTATCTAAACGCTTCGACATCAGCGTTAATTGAATGCTTTCTTGTGGTTGTAAACGGATCACCAAACGGTTTGGCTCGATATTACCTACGCTGTCCTCATACACGTTATGAGATACTTTTTTATATTCAACCACAATTTCAGCGCAGCGCTTTGCCATACGTTTACCGGTACGCAGGTAAAAAGGCACACCTGCCCAACGCCAATTATCAATGTGCGCACGAATAGCCACGAAGGTTTCAGTTTTACTTGCCCCTTCGTTTAGCTCTTCTAAGTAACCTGGGACTATTTTACCGTTTAAATCACCCGGTACGTATTGCCCACGAATAATATTGTCATCAACATCGCTGCCCTCTAATGGGCGTAATGCTTCTAATACTTTTAACTTTTCATTGCGAATACTATTGGCTTTAAGTTTATGCGGTGACTCCATTGCGACTAAGCAAAGTAGCTGTAACAAGTGGTTTTGCACCATGTCACGCAAGGCACCGGCTTTATCATAAAAACCAGCGCGGCTCTCAAGCCCTACCGTTTCTGATAAGCTAATTTGGATATTATCAATCGATTTAGCATCCCACATGTTTTCAAATAATGAATTTGAAAAACGCAATGCCATTAAGTTTTGAACGGTTTCTTTGCCTAGGTAGTGGTCAATACGGAAGATTTGATCTTCGTCGAAGTACTGTGCAATTTTCGCATTAATAACTTCTGCAGACTCGCCACAATAACCAATTGGTTTTTCTACAACAACACGTGAATTGGCTGTTATTAATTTTTTAGTGGATAGAATTTCACAACAAGTGCCATACACAGCTGGCGGAAGAGATAAGTAAAACACACGAGATTTATCGCTGTCGTCTTCATCAAGAACCTTTTTCAGTACATCCCAGTTATCATCCGCTTCGGTAACATTACTCACTACAGGCACTAAAAACGCTGAGAACGATTTCCAATCCTTAGCGTTATACTCGCCCTCGCTTAAAAATTCTTGTAATGCTTTGTGTGCGGTATCAATGTATTCATCACATTTACTTTGTTCGCGCACGGTAGGCAAAATACGTGAGCCTTGCGGTAAGTTACCTTCTTGATATGCTCGATACATTGCAGGAAGTAATTTGCGTAACGCAAGATCACCACCGCCCCCAAAAATTATAATATCAAAAGGATTAAGCATAGTTACTCTCTACGTTTATGCTACCTGCCACTACCGTATTGGTAATCAGTTATAGCGGTTTATTATCTGGATAATGCAGGCCTTAGCACAAAGCCTACTAATGTTGTTCGTTATATGCGCCATAAAAAATGGGTCTAGGGACACTGTAATTCCTCTCACAAAAATACAGGCCCTAGGACTCCAGCGCTACCCGTTCAAAGGTATTTGGTTACTTATTGTGTAATAAGTGAATGTGTTACTGCGTACGGTGTTGTTTGTAGTACGCCATTAAGCCCTGTGTTGAGCTGTCATGCTCATTAACCACGTTATCATCGGTTAATTCAGCTTCAATTTTAGATGCTAAGCCTTTACCAAGCTCAACGCCCCACTGATCAAACGAACATATTTGTAAGATAATGCCGTGGCAAAAAATCTTATGTTCATACAGTGCAATTAAACGACCCACCGCTTTTGCATCAACCGTGTCTAATAATATAGACGTTGTTGGGCGGTTTCCTTGATGAATTTTATGCTTTAGTAGCATTTCAATTTGCGCAGGCGTTTTGCCTTTGGCTGTTAAATCAGCGGTTATCTGCTGCGCATCTACCCCGTTCATTAATGCTTCGGTTTGTGCAAAAAAGTTCGATAATAAAATAGTGTGATGCTTATCAACGTTAACCTGTGGTTTTACAGAGCCAATAAAGTCCGCAGGGACAATTACATTACCTTGGTGCAAACATTGATAAAACGCATGCTGGCCATTTATTCCCGTCATGCCCCAAATAATAGGCACGGTAGTGTAAGGTACGGTTTGCCCATCAAAAGTGACGTGCTTACCGTTACTTTCCATTTCACCCTGTTGTAAATACGCAGGCAACATATGCAATGCTTGGTCGTAAGGTAAAATAGCTTGCGAATCAAATCCTAAAAAGCTGGTATTCCATACACTCAACAGAGCCATAATTAAAGGAATATTCTGCTCAAGCGGCGCCGACTTAAAGTGCTCGTCAACTTCAAACGCCCCTTCTAAAATAGCTTCAAATGCTTCAAAGCCGGCATAAAGTGCAATAGGTAAACCAATCGCACTCCAAAGTGAAAAGCGACCGCCAACCCAATCCCACATGGTAAATACGTTTTCGTCACTAATACCAAATGCCGCGGTTTTTTCTAAATTGGTGCTTACTGCCACAAAATGCTTTGCTATGGCGCTTTTATCTTTGGCGCTGTTTAAAAACCAATCAACCGCTGTTTTTGAGTTGGTCATGGTTTCAGAGGTAGTAAAGGTTTTTGACGAAATAACAAATAACGTTGTTTCAGGGTCAACTTTATTCAATACTGACGCAATTTGTACGCCATCAGCATTAGAAACATAATGAACGTTTAACGGTTTATCAACCACTGCTTTAAGTGCTTCAGTTGCCGTTTGAGGGCCTAGGTTTGACCCCCCTACTCCAATACTCACTACATATTTCACCGCTTTACCGGTGTAACCTAACCACTGCCCGCTGCGTACTTTTTTAACAAAGGTTTTCATTTTAGCAAGTTCGCTATCGACCGCCTCAGTAATATTTTCACCGTCAACAATAAGCGGTGTATGGGCGCGATTTCTAAGTGCGGTATGCAATACGGCACGGTCTTCGGTGATATTTATTTTCTCACCGGCAAACATTTTTTCACGCCACGCTTCAATATCACACTCTTTAGCTAATGAGATTAATTGAGCGAAAACGTTCTCATCAATACGTTGTTTTGAATAATCAAACAATACACCAGGAATGTGAGTAGAAAATTGAGAAAAACGAGAATCGTCTTGTGCAAATAAAGTTTTCAGATGTGTTTGTGCCATCTTTTGTGCACTATTTTCTAGTGCTTGCCAACTTACTAACTCAGAACGGCTCGCCATGTAAACATCCCCTAAATTATTAATCTATTGATTTAAAGCGCTTTATTTAATTTTTTACGACGCAAAATAACCGAATTTTGTAAAAAGCAAAGCCAAATATTATAGCTTAAAAAGTCTAATTTGCGTTATTTTTATAAGCTTTGATGCAGATAATAGCGCAATTTTTTGCTTTTGACACCGGTATCATAAAATTAAAAATTGAATTTAACAACTGATCAGCCCTTCTCTTTAATGAAGATTTTATTAATTTCTAACTGATCCAAATTAAAGCGAGCAAAAAAAGGCCGACAAATGTCGGCCTGTCCTCTTAATAAACAATTAACCGGTTAACGCTAAACCACCTGATAAGTTATAAACACTGCTGTAACCAAGTTCAGTCAGATTTGCTGCCGCAATTTTTGAACGGTTACCACTGCGACACACCAAAATATACTGGTTGTTTTTGTCCAATTGGCCTTGCGTAAGTGCATGAGCCATTCGACTTAAAGGAATATTTAAGGTTTTAGCTATGGGTACGTTTAGCAATACGCTTAAATTATTAGCGCCGTGTTCATAAGGTTCTCGGGTATCAATTAAATACGCATTGCCCTTTACCAGTATTTCTTTTGCTTGGTTAAAACTTAATTGCGAAGTTTCTACAGCAGGCTTGGCATTAACATAACCACAGAGCGTATTGGCTTGTGTGTGCTGTTGTAAATCTGCTTGCTGTTTTTGTGCGGCAAATTCAGCGTCATTAATATCACCTTTAAGTAAGGCTTGTAATAATGGCGTTTGCTGCTGTTGAACAGCCCAGTTCATTGCAAAGCACTGTTGGTAATCATGCCCTGAACACACCACACTTTGCGGATTAAGCTCTGCTGCTAACATCGTCAAGGAATGTGCCATTTGCATTGCATCCCCGCCATCAAGCGCGGTATTTCCAAGCCCTGCAGGTAAAATTAAATCACCACAAAAACAGTACTGAACATCTCCATTATTCGCTTTTAATAAATAACTCACGCTATCTTGGCTATGCCCTGGTGTGGCTAGCTTTTCGAGTACGTGAGTGGTTAATTGCAATGTGTCGCTATTCGTTGGCCAGCCTAATTTATCAACCTCTCCAGCGACTAGGTTTTCTTTAAGTGCGCTGCGCATTAAATCAAGTGCGCAGTGACGTTCTTGATGCTCATGCGTATTTAAAATAGCGGTAATAGTTAAATTTTGCGTAGCTACTATTTTTTCAAAGCGAGGGATCAGTTCAATAATCGGATCGATAATAAATGCATGTTGATCATCTGTTACATACAACCAACTACATGCACCTTGGTGTCTAAATTGGGTAAGCCCTAAAGCACATAGTTCTTGCAAAGGAAAACTGCTATCAGAAATCACTAAACAGTTAGCTTGTAATACCGTTTTAAGCGCTCTAATTTGTTCACATGCATCATCTATTTGCGCCATCGTAGCAGCAGGGCCAAATGACAAACGAATAGCGTTTTCACTTTGCCACTGTGAGGCTCCCATCGCATCAAGCACAAAGCTCTGCGTAGCTCCCGTGCTGCATGCAGAGCCACCGCTGACCCTAATACCTGCAGCGTCAAATAAATCAATAACTTCTTTACTGGTTAAATCGTTAACCGCAAAATTAAGCGTTGTGGGCACAGAGCAGGCAAAGTCATGATTAAAGGTAATACTTCCAAAAGTATCAACTAAGGCGCTATGCAGTTTATCTCGATACAAGTTAAGTACATCTATTGATTTAAAAGTCTCGTCTTGTTTATCTAGCAGCAAACTAAACAGCTTATTGAGCCCAGCTATACCAGGCAGGTTTTCTGTACCAGAGCGCATGCCACTTTCTTGGCCGCCACCGGCTATAAAAGGCGTGTATGGGCTGCCTTGACGAATATACAATAAACCTATGCCTTTAGGTGCATAAAGTTTATGCCCTGAAAAAGGCGCATAATCAATCGTTGTTTCACTTAGGTTGAGCTGTTGTTTGCCAAGCGCTTGTACACAATCAACCATCCAAGTGACTTGGCTATTACGACTACGAATCACCTTTTCTATGGCGCTTAGATCTTGGTAAACACCGGTTTCATTATTAACGGCCATCGTGCAAATCATCAAAGCGTTATCAATATGCTGAGCAATAAAGTCTAAATCTAAAATACCATCACGATTAACCGGAATTGCAATAATGTCAGCGTTAATCTCAAGCACTGTATTCCAATGCTTTAGCGTATTAGGCACCGCTTTATGTTCGGTTGCCCCATACAATAAAACGGGGTTTGGCTTTGTATGGTGTTTTGCATTAATGAGCGTCGATACGATGGCGGTTTGAATTCCCTCAGTAGCACCGGAGGTGAATAAAATATCACCTTGCTGCGCGCCAATGACGGTACGGGCTTTTTGCCTAGTTTGTTCTAATAAGTGCTTGGCTTGAATGCCGGTTATATGAGGACTTGAGGGATTACCAAAACAAATTTGCATAGCATGGCACACCACCTCTGCAATACAGGGCAATACAGGTGTGGTCGCATTTGCATCGAGATAAACTTGAGCTTTGGGTTCATCTGGCAATAAAAACTCTGACATTAAAAACGCACCTTATTACTAAAAAATATATCTTATTCCCAATAGTACATAGTTTTGACAGGAATGAGTAATAATCTTTCGTAATTAAAGTGCGTTTACTATACCTTTTAGTTACCGAGCTCTTGCGCGAGTTCTTCGTGTTTGGATGACCAGGCATTAATAAGTGCTTTGACTAATGATGCTAATGGAATGGCAAAAAACACTCCCCAAAAACCCCATAGCCCACCAAAAAATAGCACCGCAACAATAATAAATACCGGATTTAAATCAACCGCTTCAGAGAACAATAAAGGCACCAATACGTTGCCATCGAGCGCTTGAATAATGCCGTATATAATTAAAACGGTCCAAAATTGAGTTTCTAAACCAAACTGAAACAGCGCTACTGCGGCCACTGGTATAGTTACTAACGCTGCGCCCACAAACGGAATAAGCACCGAAAAGCCTACGAGAACGCCTAAAAGCGCGGCGTACCGTAAGTCCAGTATGGTAAAAGCAATAAACGACACAGAACCAACAATTAAAATTTCAAATACTTTGCCACGAATATAATTCATTATTTGCTGATTCATTTCATGCCACACTTGTAAAATTAAGCGGCGTTGGCGTGGGATCATTTTAGCAATGCTGGCACTGAGCTCTACTTTATCTTTGAGCATAAAAAACACCAGTAGCGGTACCAAAATAAGGTAAATTAACCATGCTACAGCGTCTTTTAATGAATTAAGCGACGCAGATAATACCACTTGGCCAAAGTCGAGTACTTTGGTTTCAACGGTTACTACAATTGACTGTACTTGCTCTGCACTAATAAGGCTGGGGTATTTATCAGGCAGATCGAGTAAAAACGATTTACCTTGTTCGACCATATGCGGTGTTTCTTGGACTAAGTTACTGCTTTGCTGCCAAAGCACAGGGCCTATAACCAATATTAAAGTGAGCATAATGCCAATAAATATCAGCATTACTATGCTGGTGGCAGTAAAACGCTTAAGGCCAAACCGTTCTAAGTGAACCACAGGCCAATCTAATAAATAAGCTATGATCAGTGCCACTAACACAGGCACAATTAATGGGCCAAAAAAATACAACATGGCAACCAGTGCCAACAATAAAAAAAGTAAAGTGACTGAATCAGGATCAGAAAACTTTTTTTCATACCATGCTTTTACATATTCAAACACGTAACGGCTCCACTAATAACAACCCCTGTTGTTTATTTAACTTGTAATAATACGCTTTTTTTTGCAAATATCGTTCAATATCATCAGTGTTTTGTTCTTGTGAGATATTAAAGGTAATTGCTTGTTTTAACGATATTGCATCACGCAGCCCTAATTTAAACTGAATAAATTGCTGTGGGCATTTATAAGTGCGTAAATTTAGCTCTAGCATACTCGTTTCGCTACCTATTCACATTAATAATAAGTCCTATAACAGGGCCAATTGAGATTAACCGCAGTTAAATTTAACTTTTTCTTAAAACAACCTCTGCAATGGTTTATCCTTATAACATCGTTAGCTATCAGGATACGTTAATGCCTAATTCGCATAATAAAGCGCAATTGCCTAGCAATCCAACTCTCAAAGAAATTAATTGGTTTAAAAAGCAAATTAATTGGGGGAGCTGCCGCATTTTTATCATTTAGTGGCTTCATCGGTGAGTGAATGTGAAAGTATTTTAGATCACGGATTTGATAATGCCATTAAGCGTATTATCGACAAACGCAATTGGAATTTAGAAGCGCTGGGAATAGACCCCAACGAACTTTATGAAAAAGAAAGCAATAACAAGCCACGAATTTCACTACATCAAGTGTTTACCGAGCGTGGTTTTGAATTACAAGCCTTCCCTTTTTCTAATGATACCGCCATCGATAGGTACGCACGACATGATGAATCAATGGAGTTTAGGTTATGGGATCCATTGACTATGAAAACCGTTATTCGCATTAATCAGTTACATAAATTCATTGGCTTTTACTTAGACCAAGGCGATGAGGCAGATAAAGCGCTTATATTACATTCTCACAAAGTGGTTCATAAAATTATTGCTTTTTTACAAACTCAATTGAACATTGTTAAGGTTGATGGGGTCACAATAAAGGCGTTTTATCAACTATGTGAAAAGGACAGCCGTTTATACACAGATGATCCTTCAAGTGCTAGTGCCCCTGATAAAAAATAAACAAGGAATATAATGCAGCTAAAATCAGCCTTTATCACTTTATGCAGTGCAGCGCTTACATTTAGCCTACTGATAAGTGAGCCGTTAAAGGCACAAACCAATCTTCAACTGCCCGACTTAGGCACTTCAGCCTTACAAGCATTGCCAATTGAAAAAGAAAAAGCGATTGGTGAAGTGATGATGATGCAGATCAGAGGCTCATCGCCTTTGATTAACGATCCGGTGCTTGATGAATACCTAACAACTTTAGGTAGAAAGTTAGTTGCTAACGCCAATGATGTACGTTTTGGGTTTTCATTCTTTTGGTTAAATAATCCCGAAATCAATGCATTTGCATTTTATGGCGGCCATGTTGGTGTACACACCGGATTAATAGCCCAAGCCGATAACGAGAGTCAATTTGCATCGGTTCTTGGCCATGAAATTGCACACGTTACACAGCGCCACTTAGCAAGGCGCATTCAGCAGCAACAAGATAATAGCGGGCTTACCATTGCCGGCATGATTGCTGGTATTTTAGCCGCGGTTGTAGCCCCTGATGCCGGTATGGCTATTATTTCAGCCAGCCAAACACAATCAGCTTTCAGTCAGCTGACACATAGCCGTTCTGCCGAGCAAGAAGCAGACAGAATGGGCATGCAAACCCTCAACAACGCAGGGTTTGATGCCAGAGCATCAAGTGAATTTTTAACTAAACTTGCCGCACAAATTCGTTATAAATATAAACCACCGGCGTTTTTACTCACTCACCCTCTTCCTGAAAGTCGTGTGTCAGATGTTCGCCTTCGCGCCGAGCAATACCCTAAACGCCAGGTAAGCTCGAGCCTTGATTTTGACTTAGCAAAAAGCCGAGTCCTGGCGCGTTACGATAACAAACCCGAAAACGCAGAAGCCTTATTTAGAAAGTTAATGCGCGAAAACACCTATAACAACGTAGCATTACAATACGGTTTAGCTATTAGTTTGCTTGATCAAAAAAAGACGGATGAAGCACAGCCTATTCTTGATGAGTTACTGGCAGACGATCCTAAAAACTTATTTTATATTGATACCAAAACAGATTTACTCATTGCACAAAAAAAAGCCGCAGAAGCTGTTAGTTACTTAAGCGAGTTAAATAATTATCGGCCAAATAACCAAGTGATAACCTTAAATTACGCCAACGCGGCACTAGAGGCTGAGCAATATGAGTTATCTGAAAATATATTAAAGTCGTTTTTACTGGAAAAACCCGATCACAGTTTAGGCAAACAGCTTTTAACTGACGCCTACAAAAAACAAGAAAAATTGGCGGCCTACCATGAAGCCAATGCCGATGTATTATCTCAGTATGGTGCGTATTTAAAAGCGGCCGACGAAATACAAAAAGCGCTTAATTTTGTAGAGCCAAGTGAAAATGTTAAGCAACAGCGCTTAAAAGCGTTACTCACACAGTATCGGTTATTGCAAAAAGAGCTTGCGAGGCTTTAAGTCTTTAGTGAGTTCACCTAAAATAGCCACAATTTATACTTTGGATGTATTTTTATGTCAGTTACTATTTATCATAATCCGCGTTGTTCAAAATCACGCGAAACCCTTAACCTATTACAAAGTAAAAACATTGAACCGAGTGTTGTTGAATACTTAAAAACACCCCTTTCTCATGAGCAAATTAGTACCTTAGTTTCTCAACTTGGGTTTAATTCGGCACGAGATTTGATGCGCACCAAAGAAGAGCAGTACAAAACGCTTAATTTAAAAGATGAAAATAGCGAGTCGGTGCTTATTGATGCCATGGTCAATCACCCAAAACTAATTGAGCGCCCAATTGTAGTAAATAACAATAAAGCAGCACTAGGTCGCCCGCCTGAAAACGTATTAAGCGTTCTATAATGAGCACAACCATCGTGGTGCTGTATCACTCAAGCCATGGCTCGGTAGAAGCCATGGCGCATGAAATAGCAGAATCGATAGAACAACAAGGTGCAACCGCCTTGCTGCGTACGTTTGTAGCTAAAAACCCGCATGACATTGTGATCAGTAAAGACGATTTAGTTGCCTGTGATGCGCTTGCATTTGGTACGCCAACCCGCTTTGGCATGATGGCCTCACAAGCAAAAACGTTTTGGGAAACCACCAGCGATCTTTGGCTCAAAGGCCAACTCATCGATAAACCTGCCTGTGTGTTTTCATCATCAAGCAGTATGCATGGTGGCAATGAAGCAACCCTACTCAATTTGTCATTGCCTTTGTTACACCATGGGATGATGTTGATGGGCGTACCTTACGATGTACCTGAGTTGCTCGGCACCGAAACAGGAGGAACACCTTACGGCGCTTCCCACGTTGCTGGCAGCAGTAACAGCTCTACCCTAAGTAAAGATGAAATTAAAATATGTCAAAGCGTAGGCAAACGCTTGACTCAAGTAGCGAGTAAACTTAAATGACCCAAAATAGCGAGTCTGCTAAAAAGCCAGTGACCGTAAAATTTCAGCGCCTAGCCCTATTTGGTTATTTTGGCCTGCTTATTTTAATGCCACTATGGATGTTTGTGTTAGCACCGAGAGAGGGTCACAGTGACGCCTTTCTATTTTTAGTCTATGTGCTACCGCTATTATTACCTTTAAAAGGCATACTACAAGATAAAACCTACACCTATGCATGGGCTAACTTCATTGTTATGTTTTATTTTATCCATGGTTTTACATTGCTATGGGTTGCTCAAGATGAGTTAGTATGGGTATTGCTAGAGTTACTATTTGCCTCATCTATGTTTATTGGCTGTACTTACTATGCACGCCATAGAGGACAAGAGCTTGGACTTAAAATTCGTAAGCTTAAAGATGAACTTGCTGAAGAAAAAGCAGCGCATGAACACGATAAAAACAACTCATAGCTATCAGCTCAGAACATAAAAAACGCGCTTTATTAGCGCGTTTTTTTATAATTAAGTAAGTGGTTAAACTAACTCACTTAAAGCTGCTAGTCCCACTATACACGCTAAACCTAGCTGGGATACAAGGCTAAAAACCGACATCATTCTTAATAAAAACAACCCCCAAGGGTGCTTTACGTGCGGATACAACGAACAGCGCTTTAAATTTGTTGCAAAGAAAAAACACACCACCGCCGTCATGGTCATAAAAAGAGTGAGCTCACTTTTTATAGTGATATTTTCATCAAAAAAGAAAAACAACTGTAGCGGTAACAATAAAGCCACAACCGCATGTAATACATGCACTTTTTTAATTCGATCTAACTGCCCTTCTGGCGATAATTCTTTAATACCAAAATCACGTTCAAGGCATTTAACTAAGTTACTGGCTTTGATGCTTACAGCTAAACGGTAACAACTTAATCCGTCGTTATTACGCGCTCTAAAATCATACCCTGCTTTAAGCAGTAAAATCATTAACGATTCATTTTTACTCATCACCGCGTAATGCAGCGCTGTATTACCTTTAATGTCTACGGCTTTTTTATCTTGGTATTGCAGGAGCATTTCTATTACATTTACATAGCCTTTTTCTGCAGCCCACATAAATGCTGTTTTGTTATCTTCATCGCTCAAGGTACCCGTCGCACCTTGTTCAATAAAGCGCATAGCCATGGTTTGCTTAGCTTTTTTCTTGTTTAAATGGGCAAGTAAGGCATTTTCTAACAACACAATAGAATCAACATCAGGCGAAACCTGAGTTAATAAAGTAAAGTAATCTTTGCCTGCAGCTACCTTTTCGCTAGTAAGCTCTGCTAAATATTCAATGTCTGCAATCGACTGAGGAATATGCGCACTTAAACGCTCTCTAAAGTCGACCTCTTTCCAAATAGATAAGGTATCTGCAGCTGAGAGCTTAGCACCCTGTTCAAGCGCATGTTCTATCAAAGTAAAAAAACGTTTACTAAAAAACAGACTGATTAATGAAAGCGGCGTTTCAATATTATTTTGTGCCGATACACTTGCGTATTTTTCAAGTCGCTGACACAACATTAAAACAATATTTTCTATACTGTAATCATTGGCAAAATAATGCTCTTTAAGTGCAGCAATATAGACTTGTGCATCTTCATCATATTCACAGATATGCTGAAAATAACATTCTTCAAACGGCTCTAGGGGGGTTAACCAGGTTAAATAATAAATTGGGGGCAAAACCGTAGTACAAACACCATCATCTTCTTCAGTAGAGCGACAGGCAGGCCAAGCTTCTAAAGCATCTAAAATGAAGGCACCGTTTTGTTCAACCAGCCCTTTGACCAATAACGGGTATTCCTTTGGCCAAATTAGTACATTTTCCATTAAAACAACACAACTCCAGTGTAGCTCGGGTGAGTGGTCAGTTATAACTGTTTTTAGCTGACACCACGCTTAATCAAAGAAGTCGATATTCTAACACAGCTTGGTAGTCAAGCTAGCGTAAACTCATGCAATATAGACCAAAATACAAAAGCAGCTAACGACATGCGCCATCAGCTGCTTTTACGGTTGGAGCTTTTAATTGCAAAGGAACTAGCTTTGCTGCAGTTCAGCTGTGACTTGGTCTAATCCCACATCAGAAATTCGTTGAATGATCTCTTTTTGCTTAGCACTGAGTAACGAAATTCCCTCAGCAACAATATCGTATACTTTCCATTGCTGATCATTCCCCAAACGCAGTTTAAAGTGCAGATCTATGGTGGGTTTATTAGTTTCAATAATTTGCGTTTTAACAGTGGCAAATTTAGAGTCGCTTGCAGTGGCGTCTTGCTCAAATATTACATCTTGCCCTGTATACTTCATTAGTGCACTCGCATAAGTACCCGTTAAGTAATGCTCCACCGCACCAATAAACGCAACGCCCTGCTCGCGGTTGATACCTTTAATATGTTTACCTAATAATTTAAACGACACAAACTTAATATCAATATGTGGCATCAAACGCTGCTCAACAATTAAAGACATCGCTTCTTTGCTGGCATTACCTTGCGCATTTACCTGCCCAATATCGTTAAATAATGATTCGGCTACAGTTTGCAATAATTGTTTAGGTGACGGCTGAGTTTGTGCATACAAAGCACTACTGAAAAAAACAGCAACAACCACTAAAAGCTTTATAAGTTTCATAATAAATGGATAGTTTAAATAATTAAGTTTAGCGTAATTTACGCAAATAACAGGCAACAAAAAAGGCATAAATAAGCACCTTATTAATGCCCAATTAGCACCAATATAATTAGTTAAATAAATTCAATCAGTTAAAGTGTTCAGTTAACAAGCCATCTACAAGCGGATTTTTGTCCTCATTGAAAACAGTAATTCACCGCCCTTATCATTTAATTACTAATTTAATTTCCCCCGTAGTTGGCCATTATGAAAACCTCATATAATATGATTTCTATTATTGTTTTTTGTTTATTTTTACTGACAACTCATGCAGCCTATGCATCCCCAAACCATGGCTACGCTGTAGACTTATTAAAAGGCGAAGGCAATGTAACTGGAGTAAAGCTTGCGTATCAGTATTATCCAGAGGGTGCGCAAAACTTTGTGGGTGATGCCCGCTTTTACCTTGAAAGCAGCATTAACCTGTGGCATTACCGCCATGATCAACAGTCACAATCAAACCTGGTGTTAGCTGTTTCGCCAGTAGTGCAGTTCCCAGCATTTAGCCTATACAATACGCCATTTTATGTAGAGGCTGGTATTGGCTTTTCCTTACTTGATGAACGCTATTTTGCCGATAAAAACCTAAGTACTCACTACCAGTTTGAAGACAGAATAGGTCTAGTGGCGGATTTTGGTGAAACCAATGTAGCGCTGCGAATTATTCACTATTCAAACGCCGGATTTAAATCGCCGAACCCAGGGATTAACTTTTTAACCTTGTCGGTGGCACAACGTTTCTAATTGCTTATTTACAGCCCTAGAGAGCATTGCAGCTTTTATTTAATGTGGTCATAATAACCGCTTAATAAAATATAAGAGCATCGTAATGCAAATTTGGCAAATCGTACTCGTTATCTCGATTGTACTGGCTATTGTTATCGGCAATTTAGCACTGCTGCGCTTAAGTGCAAAAAGCGAGTTTAAACACTCAGAATCAAGTTCATCTAGGCAAAAAAGAGAAACAAAAAAGCCCTGAATAATCAGGGCTTTTTTCGTTTAAATCATTACTTAGCCAACTAACCAGTGCGCCATTAAGGCAATAACTGGCAAGGTTACTAAAGTTCTGAGAATAAAAATAACAAATAACTCAAAAATATTAACCGGTATTTTACTACCTAATAAAAGTGCGCCCACTTCAGACATATAAATAAGTTGCGTTACACTCATTGCCGCAATAATAAAACGTGTTACATCGCTTTCAATTGAGCCTGCGGCTAAAATAGACGGAATAAACATATCTGCAAATCCCACCATAATCGTTTGCGCCGCCATTTCGGCTTCAGGTATTTGTAGTAATTCTAAAAATGGAATAAACGGCATACCTAAATATTGAAATATTGGCGTGTACTCAGCAATAATTAAAGCAAATGTACCCACAGCCATTACCACAGGTAATACTGCAAACACCATATCAAATGCGTTGTGTAAGCCCTCTTCAATTGTGCCTTTTAAGCCTGGTGCTTTTTCTGCTTTAGTTAATGCAACATCAAGTGAATGCTTAAATAATGTTTTGCCTTCAGGAACTAGCTCGGCGTTGCCATCAGGTTGTTCACCATCAATAAGCACGTCCTTTTTAAAACGCAGTGGTGGTAAACGCGGAACAATTATTGCAGCCACTACACCCGCTAAACACACGGTTAGGTAAAAAGGTGCAAATAAATATTCAAGCTTTACTTGGCCAATAACAACCAAACAAAAGGTAATTGATACAGCAGAGAAAGTGGTACCAATAATCGCAGCTTCACGTTGAGTGTAGTATTTATCTTCATACTGGCGTGCAGTCATCAAAATACCGACACTGCCATCACCTAACCACGAAGCAACACAGTTAACTGCACTGCGCCCTGGTACGCCAAACAATGGACGCATTACTTTAGTAAGTAAGGTACCCACCAGTTCAAGTAAGCCAAAATTAAGTAATAACGGCAGTAATAAGCCCGCTAAAATAAACACCGAAAACAACACCGGTAATAAATCTTTCAATACCAGCAAGCCGGTATTTTCTGAGGTAATAGCATGCGGCCCAACTTGAAAATAAGTTAAAAGCACAAACGCCATACCAAACAACCGTGTTACTAACCAAATCCAACTCACATTAAATAAATGATTTAACAAGCGAAATTTGGTTAAGCTTTTCGGTTTAAACACACTAAATACCAACGACATTACGCCAGTAATACAAATAATTGTCGCTATTAACCCAAGCGCTATCTCACTAAATAAAGCTTGAATTGCTTTTGCCATTACCGCAATAGGAATCGTCATTATTTCGCCAGACGGTACTGGCGTCATAAACAAAAACACACCGATTAATGAAGGAATTAAAAAAACCAACCACACTTTCAAATCATAACTTTTTTGGACTGGTGCTGGGCCTGATGAATCTAACGGAGACATATTTTCAACCTGTAAAAACCACAAAAAGAGCAAACAGCTCTTTTTGTGGGAAGTATTTATAATTATTAAATTTTAATACCGCGCTTAATTAGCGCCGCTTCTAATGCTTGCTGTAACCCATTCATTGTACCTGGTTCAAGCGTTTCGCCTTTGTCATCCATCCACGTTAGACTGGTGCCACCTTGTTTGGTTTTGCTAACCAAAATTTGGTATTGACCTTCATCAATTGGAAGCTCTGTTGGTTCATCACCCCAAATTGAATCCCATACACTGCTTTCTACTTTCGTGTAATCTGCTGTAATTAAACCTGTCTCTTGGTTTACTTCAACAATTGTGAACGACAAACGCTCTAAAAATCCAGAAAAGCGATCGAATACGGTGTCATACGTTTGCTCAGTAACAAGTGCTGCATTGCCTTTGTTATCAAATCCAAGTTCTAATGAAATTATTCCTTGGCGCTTACGCATATCAACTTCAAGTTGACGATAGCGATAATCAAATTCACTCACCACTTGATTAAGGGCGCGCACTTCTAGCTGTTGTTTTAATAAATCAGTCAGAGGTTTATCACCTTTGAAATCAATAAGCTCAGCCGTTAATGATGCTGTGCGTTGATGCTCTTTTTCTTCAATAGTAAATTTAAAACGTTCTAAATCAACACTTTCATCATCGCCCCATAACCAGCTTTCTTCTGGCTTAACAATGGCGTACCAATCTGTTTCCAGTGTTCCTTGCATTTTGTTTTGTTGTGTCGCGCTAATGTTGTTATCAGCAAGCACTGCTTGAATCGAATCCCAAATGAATACATCTAAATCATCAATGCCATCATTTTTATCAAAATAAATACGTGCTTGTTTATCTGCTTCCTCAACCCAACTGCCTTTAGCAATGGTTAACACTTGCGCCGGCGGACGATAGTTTGTTGCCTCCGGATTATTATCATATTGACCCACATCCATCTTATAAACAGGATCTTGAGCGGGTTGTGATAACGAAGCAGGTGTTTTAACCGGCTCATGAGCGCGGTAATTACGCTCATTATGGGCATCACTCGTAAATACACTACACCCTGACAAACTTACCAATACACTTACTGCTAGTGCTTTTGGGATCCAATACTGCACAGATAATTCTCCTTAGCATACCCTTAATTGTTTTAACAAATATATGAGTGGGTAATACCGATTTGGTTCAGTGTAAAATCAATATTAACTTTACATTTATAATTTGCTTATCTAACTGCATTAAGCCAACAAGATGACCAACAGACTAGGCTACAAATAGACACATTTTTGCTATGGTACTTTCACAAGCTTGTAAAAACAAGAAACACTGCACTATTAACCGCCTAAAATTAACCGTCGCTGTAGTTTAACGCGGGTTTTGTGTTAAACTTTGCCGCCGTGCAACGCTACGTGTTTATTTTTTGTTGCCAAGTCGGTTGTTATCATCCAAGTAACTTAGGTACTTTAAAACCCATGACTGCATTTTCAAATCATCAAATTGTTTTAACCGCAATTGGCGAAGATAGATCGGGCATCGTTAGTGAGCTTACGCAACTCGTCAGTGATTGCCACTGTAATATAATAGATAGTCGCATTGCTATTTTAGGCAACGAACTTACTTTTATTATGCTACTGAGCGGTGATATGTCGGCCATTAGCCGTATTGAGCATACACTCCCTACCAAAGGTATGGAGCTTGGCCTGCTTACTATGATGAAACGCACTTCAAGCCATAATCAAAGCGAGTTTTGTGCAGGCTACACCCTAGAATACACTGGCATAGACACCCCTGGCACATTAAGTAAAGTAACGCGTTTTTTTGCAGATAATAATATTAATATTTGCTCATTAAAGTCAGACACCTACGAAGAGGAAACTGAACTTAAAATGCGCTGTGAACTTGAATTTAATATTCCCGTTGACGTTGATATTGACCAATTTAAAATTAGTTTTGAAAACCTTTCGCACGTTTTAAACGTAGATTACATCTTTCGACGTATTCGCTAAGGAGTTTAGCATGAACAAAATTACCCCATTACAAAGTGGCGACACAGCACCGGCTTTTAGCTTACAAAACCAAAATGACGAAACCGTCGTGCTCAGCGAGTTATTAAAAGAAAAACAAGTACTGGTATACTTTTATCCTAAGGCGTCAACGCCTGGCTGTACAGTACAAGCCGAAAACCTGCGTGACCAACAAGCCGAGCTTGCTAAATTTAACACCCATGTTGTTGGCATAAGCCCAGATCCGATTAAGCGTCTTAAAAACTTTGAAACAAAAAAAGAGCTTAACTTTGACCTACTCTCAGATGAAGATCATGCCATTGCTGACGCATTTGGGGTGTGGGGCTATAAAAAGTTTATGGGCAAAGAGTACGACGGTATCCACCGCCTCACTTTCTTAGTAGGCCAAGACGGTAAAATTAAACACTTGTTTGATAAATTCAAAACCAAAGATCACCACCAAGTGGTATTAGATTATTTAGCAGCTGAATAAAAGCTAAAGGCTAAAGGCTAAAGGCTAAAGGCTAAAGGCTAAACAAGATAAAAATAAAAGCGTTGCTCAAGAGCAACGCTTTTTTATATTTGCTTATTTATAATTTAGCTAATAACGGTGATTGTGGAATACCTATTCGAGGAAGTAGAGCCGGTGTTACCGCAAAGGCTGCTGGTAAACGTCCTTTCAATTCAGCCATTTTTATTTGATTATTTTGCTGATCGTAAATGTAGTATTTTAAAACATCACCATAAGCACTTCCCTCTAAATTACCTTGTTGCAGTGTATCTAATGCATTGTCGTAATCTGCTGCATAAATATAAGCTAATGCTGTTTTTTAGCCCTCGTAATAGTCCTTCATTTTTTAGCCAGCCCCCTTCTTTATTATTAGGTGGCGTGCTTGGCCCTGTTTACGTGGTTATTTTAACAATTGCAACGCCAAACATCGGCATAGCCATGACAATGATCGGCATACTCGCAGGGCAAATTTTCAAAAGCTTAATTATTGACCATTACGGTTTGTTTGGCACCACTGAACGCAAAATCGATGTTAAACGCATTATTGCTTTGGCGTTTATTATTATCTCTCTGGTTTTTATGGCACAAGGATAAACTCACTATGACTATTATTATGATTTTTCTAGCTGTAATTGGTGGCGCAACATTAAGCATTCAAGCAGCCTTAAACGGACGACTAGGCGGTAACGTCGGTGTTTTTAAAAGTGCTTTTTTAACCTTTTCTGTTGGTGCACTAGTTACCGCACTGCTCATATTTTATTTTGAACCAAATCATGCTGTAACCTTAATGGATGTACCAAAATGGCAGCTACTTGGTGCCATGTGTGGCGTACCATACATTGTTATTATGGTGCTTACGGTGCAAAAAATAGGTACAGCGGTGGCAACCGTCGCGGTTATTTTTGGTCAACTAACCATGAGTGTATTAATTGATAATTTTGGCTGGCTTGGTAATGAGGCTATTGCATTGTCACCCAGTCGACTAGCGGCGTTAGTGTGTTTAGCCATTGC
Source organism: Pseudoalteromonas sp. S3260 (assembly GCF_005886925.1). NCBI lineage: Bacteria > Pseudomonadati > Pseudomonadota > Gammaproteobacteria > Alteromonadales > Pseudoalteromonadaceae > Pseudoalteromonas > Pseudoalteromonas sp. S3260. Next base: position 46,280 of record NZ_PNCV01000034.1, on the reverse strand, counting down.
ATTATTTTTTATTTATTCAAGCGGTAAAGTTGAAAACAAAAAATCGTAGTATAAACCTAAAAAACGTTGCTCAAAGGCAACGTTTTTTATTGCTTTAGCACTTTAAACTTTGGCATCGCGGCCGATAACAACATTAATAAACATACTATTATGGATAATAAACCGTGATACAGCTAAATAAACACTCAGCCTTTGACGTTAAAATTACAGCCGAAAAAACAAATATTGCACAACAAACAAAAGACACAACAAAAAATCAGGACAACACTGATTATCAATTATCAGACAAAGAACGCAATAAACTCTCAGGAAAAGAGGCTGAGCAAAACGCTGAAAAAGCAACAAATTCAGAAATGCCTGAATATATCGCAAAAATGATAGAGCAACTTAAAGAGCTCAAACAGCAGCTTGAAGAACAAAAAGAACAACTCACTCAATTACAAGCTCAATTCGATCCGGAAGACGAGGTCATACAAGCACAAATTGAAGCACAGGCAAATATTGTTTCATCAACCCAATCTCAAGTAGTCGCGCTGGTACAAATGATTAGCCAAGCCATGAAAGACGCAGGTATTACTGACGCAGGTGCACTTGTTAGTGCCATTGTTTGAATTTTCAGAGCCAAGTATTCAGCGTTATACTAATCTACCTTACAAAGGCGGCTTTATTTTTATCATCGGCTTATTATTTCAATGATAAATAGCCTACCCTAGCGGTTAAAAAACTACGCTGTGCTTGCGTTCTCACTTTTCACCCAACAGTGCTTGCTGATAAATTTTATTAAACTGTTCAGCAGGTAAGTCAGCCGCAAAGTGGTATATAAGCGCTTTGTATTCATCGCTTTGAATTAATTTTGAGAGTGTATTATTAAAGTCCTGCATAAATTTTATATTTTCTTCACTGCGCTCACACATTAAATGCCCAACAGTAAACGATGTTTTTAATTTCAAATCAAAGATATTATTTTAAAAGTTGGTAAAGGCGGCTTACCACCTACAACAAAAGAAGATCTAGATTCACTTGTACTAATTTACATGGAACGTGCTTTGGTTGATATTTTTTCAGGTAGGACAGATACTACCCCATTGATTATTCATAAAATTATTAGATTATTTGATTTTATAGGCAGAGAAAAAGAGAGCGGTAATGATCTTATTGCAGATTCATTAATTGACTCTGTTGAATTTGGTTTTAGAGAAGAGGTTCTTGAGTCTTTTTCTCATATAAAGAATATAAAAGAGCATCATGTATTTACTTTAATGAATAGAAGCTAGGTATAACAAGTTGTTAAAACTTTATATGTTTTTCAAAAAACGGAGTTTTAAAATGAGAAAAGAGTTCGAATTCACGGTTAAGGGTCATAAAATTAAAATTTTTAACTCATGGTTTGGTGGTGCAAAACTATATGTTGATGGCGATTTTCGTGATCAAGACTCTACCTTTATTGCTAATGGCAAAACGGCACTTCTTTCAGCAAAACTTGCTGACCTTGGTGTTTTAGAGGTTTTCCCCATATCTGCTTTAATATTTGTAGAAATGGATGCATTTTTAATTACGGACGATGAAAGGTTGCAAGTATACAGCTCACATAAGCGTTTAAACTTAACACAGCAGCGATTAGCAAAATAAACACATAGGTAAAATATGAAACTATTAATGGCTCCTTTATTACTCATTATTGCTGGGTGCAGTAGTGTTGCGCAAAAAGATAGAAAATACTCTCCGTGCTCTGAAGCATGGTTTAATCATGTTGAACAGCAAATAAATACCGGTGACGGTTATGGACATGGGCCAGACATTGGCTCTTTAGAATGGCGCTCTGTGATCATGTTTAAACTCGGTATTAGAGATAAGCCAAACGTACCAGAATTAAATACACAGCTGTGGTGCCAGTTTATTGATGAAAATTATATTTAAAGCCTGCTTGGCTTTATGAGTTTAAATTTGTTGAGTTAGGTTGGGGTTTACTCACCCAACCTACGTAATATAACTTAACGCCAAGCAGTTTAACGCTTACAGCTAAGCACTTATAACTGCGCTTTCTGTTTAACTAATACCCAAATACTTATGTACTTGAATTGATAAGCGCCAGTTTTTGGCGATACAAGTATCAATGGCTAATTTAGTTGCCGACGTTTTTTGGCTGATTGGCTGTAAATATACCAGTTTTGGGTTAACACCCGTGGCGACAAATAACTCTTCCAGTTCTTCTACGTGTTTTTGCATAGCAACCGGATGTTTAATTTCATCGGCGCGTTGCATAGCACTGCTCAATACTTTGTAACCACCACGCATATTAATTTTTGGTGATACCGTAACCCACGTTTGGGCAGGGGCGAGAATTTCAAAGGTGCCACTGGTTTCTATTTGCGTGCTAAAGCCATGATCATGCAATAAATTACATACTGGATTTAAATCGTACATGCAAGGTTCACCACCGGTGATCACAACATGCTTGGCGGTATAGCCACGGGACTTAAATAACTCCAGGACCTGCGCGGCATTGGCCTCAGCCCAATGATCCGAGTCGGCTTTTTTTTCAACCGTGTCATCTAGTGATACTTTATATACATTATCAACATCCCAAGTTTGTTTAGTGTCACACCACGAACATCCCACAGGACAACCTTGCAGGCGTAAAAATATAGACGGCGTACCGGTAAAGCTCGCTTCACCTTGAATGGTTTCAAACACTTCATTAATTTTGTACAAAAGAAATCTCACTTACAACCTGATGGCAAAATTGTTACTATTAAAAATCGCAAAGCACGGTGCAAAAATTGTCATTTATGCCTTGGCCGTGTAGTATATCGCGCCCTGATATAAACCTCTATCAAAACTAAAGAGCAAACCACGTATGACGCAAAAAGTAGTTGTTATTTATTCCGGCGGTATGGACTCATTTACTGTATTAAATAAAGCCTTGCAGCAAGGCCATGATGTTTATGCCCTCTCGTTTGATTATGGTCAGCGTCATGTTAAAGAACTTAAAGTTGCCGCCAACGTATGTGAAAAGCTAAATGTCCCGCACAAAATTGTTGATATATCAGCAATTAATCAGCTTATTGGTGGTTCGTCGTTAACAGACGATATTGATGTGCCAGAAGGCCATTACGAAGAAGAAAGCATGAAAAGCACCATTGTGCCTAATCGCAACATGATTTTACTTTCTTTAGCGGTAGGTTATGCGGTGTCGCTTAAAGCAAGCAAAGTGTATTACGGTGCGCATTCGGGCGATCATGCTATTTACCCAGATTGCCGCCCTGAGTTTGTTAAAAAGATGGATGATGTGTGTCGTATTGCTAATTACGATGCGGTAGAAATTTTTAGCCCGTATTTAAATAATACTAAAATCGATATTTTAACCGATGGTATTAAAATGGGATTAGACTACAGCCAAACATGGACCTGTTATAACGGTCGTGATAAGGCCTGTGGCAAATGTGGCGCTTGCCAAGAACGTTTAGAAGCCTTTGAGCTGAACAACGTAACCGACCCGCTTGAATACGAGTAAAGTTTAAAATAAGCACACTATAAGGCTACCAAGGGTAGCCTTTTTTAGTATGAAAAAACATTAAAGCCAGCGTTTTACCCGCGATTTGTAATCCTCAAATTGCTCACCAAATAACTGATGTAACGCCCGCTCTTCGGGAATGATTTGAAACAGCGTTAAATAACCAACGTAGCCCACAATACCTAAAAAAGCCCAAATAGAGCTTAGCCACACGCCCCACCCCGCCAGTATAAAAGCAAAGCCTAAATACATAGGGTTACGTGAGAGTTTATATACCCCTGAGGTAACTAAGCTTGTTGCTTGCTCAGGTTTATTTGGTAGTACCGTGGTTTTGGCTAAACGAAAACTGACGACCCCAGCAATACAAAAGAAACAACCTATAGCGACTAATCCTAATGCTAGGTAAGTTATGAAGGCGGTAAAGTCTATTACTGTGTAATGCGCAATCAGTGCCATAACAGCAGCGAAAAATACCACAACGACAACCGGTGGAATTTTATTATTTAACATACCTATTCCTTGTATCGATTAAAAAAAACTGCATGGTTACTATATGGTGGCGGCACAAATAATAACAATGACTTTATAAATACAAATAAAGTTACAATTAATTAGCTTTATCGGCGCTTAATTATGGTTATAATTTAAACTTAAAATAAAATTAAAGGAAGTAATTATGTCTGGCACAACAATGATAGTTCTCATTGTACTTATTTCTGTAGGTTCGGGGGTTATTTACGATATGTATAAAAAGCACCTTGAGTTTAAACATAAAGTTCAAGACAACAATCAAGATGCTCATAAGCAACTAGCAGAAGTAACCGCGCAAGTGACTGAACTCAAACAGCGAGTACAAACACTTGAAGCCATTGTTACCGACTCAAGCTATAGCGTAAAACAAGAAATAAACAAACTATAGCCGTCCCTTAGTTATAAATAATTAGGGTATAAATGTGCATTTTCTGGCTGCTCTATACCATGGGCAGCTAAAAACCCGCCAATGGCTTGTCCACACCCTTGGGGTGCCCTGCCGCTGTCTATTTCAAAGTTTAACTGATTCGCCTCTTGCTTACCCATAGAACATAAACTAACTGAACTTGGTGAACGCATGGCAATGCTTAGCTCCCCTACCTGCTCTGCGTGTACATGTTTACTAAAGCGCGCAAAGCCTTGGTATTTAAAATGCTCACTCACATACTCGTTACTTACAGCAACCAGTGCGGCAATAAAGCTATGTAAAAAGCTGTTGGTTGTTGCATCAGGTGCTAAAAATGACAAAGTTTTATTATTAAATTCGCTTAGCTGACAACTATCGCAATGAAGTTTAACCGTATACACCTGCTCGCCGGTGATTATGGCTTGGCAGTTAATTAGCGCAATTTTATTATCCGCAAACACCAGGCGCTCTATCAGGTCGTTCAATGGAATATTTTTAAACGATGTGCTTTTAACAAGCTCAGGGTTTTGCGCCATAACAGGTAAATCATGATGATTATTAAACGGCGTGCTGGTTGCGCCTTGATGCTGCAGCTGAAAAAGCTCTCTTACTTCATGCTCGCGTGCCACTTTCAATGCTAAAAATGCTGTTTGAATAAGCTCTGAGGTTGGCAAATTTTGCTCTACTGGCCAGCGACGACCAAACAGTAACTTTTTTGCTTTGTTCTCAGCACGGTAATTATCTGGACTAAGTACCGCCACTTGCAGATAAATATCACTGTTTTTTTCTGCAGCTAACACACTAAAGTGAGTAGAAAAACTAATGTCGTTAAGCACTTCATTAACACTGGCCAGCGTATGTTTGTAACGTAAAAAATGCTGGGGAACAATCCAATTATTATTGGCCAATTGCACTAACGGTGCATACGAAATCGGTTGCTCGTAACTGTGTTGCCACTTTTGCCCATCGCCTAATAATGGCTCAATTTTTATATTTTTATCTGACATATATAAACCAAATAAATCTGCCTGATGGCAGGATATTAACTATGAAGCACTTTACGTGGTTAATCACAAAAATCGATCACACTGACAGGAGTATTTAGCATTCAAATACGCGTTGATACTCTGTTATAACTTTTTGATAGTAAAGTCTATCTTTATTGAGCATTCGAGTATAATGGTCAAGCAATTGTTGCTGATATAGATGATGTTGTGGATTGTGTTTATCCCACATTTGACCACCGGTTTGAGTGAGTGTTTGGCTGGCATTTACACTAACGTGTAATACTTCGTAAAAACGTTTGTTTTCAACAATAATTTGCTCGTTTTCGAGCTTTAAATTACAGGCTTTTAAACCTTCGCGCACTTTGTAAAGATGCTGAATGGGGCAAATAATAAAACTGAGTTGGTGCAAGCTTTGCGGGTTGTTGGCAATAATTTGTTCAATAAGCTTTAAACATAAATCGCCCCCCACACCAGCAATAACCACCACTTGCTTTGCAGCTGTTGGCAATTTAATTTGCGCAACATCTTCGCAGCGCACTTGCCATGAAGGCAAAGACTTTCCTTGCTCAAATTGTTGTAGCGACTGCTCAAGCGCTTCCATTAACTCTGGAATAATATCAACAAAGTTTATTTGTTTGGCTATGCCGCGCTCAAGTAATGCCATACCTAAAAAGCCATGATCGCAACAACAATCCCAAACAATATCGTAAGACTGTGTAATTAACGAATTGATGGCGTTTAAACGTTTACTCAGTTTCATTTAACTCACTATGTTTTTGTTTTGTACACCAATGCTTTTAAGCTTTTATCGCTATCAATTTCAATAAAGCGATCAGTCGGTTCTAGGCGTTTAACAAACTCAATAGCACCTTGAGTATGCTCTTCAATAAGTGCTTTAAAATCGTTTTCTGTAAGCTCTGGGCTATTAGCGCATAGCAATAACTGTGTAGTATCGTTTAAAAGCTCAGGAAGTCTGCGCAGCACTTTTTGATAGTCTTTGGTTAAAATAAAACTGCCTTTTTGAAAACTGGGCGGATCAACAATAATCAAATCAAACGGTGCGGCTTTTTTTAGCTTACCAAACGACTTTAAAATATCATGCGGTAAAAAACTGACGCCCCTATCAACATTGTTTAATTGATGGTTTTGCTTACCGACTTTTAACACGCCTTTGCTCATATCCATGTTCATCACATGATCGGCACCGCCGTGCATAGCCGCTACCGAAAAACCACAAGTATAAGAAAACAGGTTAAGTACTTTGGCATGTTTACTATTGTCCATGACAAACTCACGGCCTTTTCGCATATCTGGAAAAATACCGGTGTTTTGCTTACTCATTAAATCAACCAAAAAACGCACACCATTTTCGGCTACGGTATGGCGCGCGGGCAATTGCCCGTGAACAAGGGTGTTATGGCTTTGCAGCCCCGCTCGCTGCTGATACACCAATGCAGTAATTAGCTCTGGATGATGTTGTTGTGCCCACTGCCATAACGTATCGGTGAGCGTAGTGAGTGTTACCTCATCAATTTCACTGTATGACACCAAAAACAAACTCGGTGGATAAAAGTCTAAGTTAATATGGCTTAGCGCTTCTACGCTGTGGCCGCGACCATGAAATACGCGGCATAATTCGTTATCTGCAAAAGGCGTGTCTGCTAATGCATTAATAAGAGGAGTAAAATCGATTGTCATTTAATTAATCAACTGTTGTTGTAGTTCATGTATTTCGTCGCGTACAGAGGCGGCTTTTTCAAATTCTAAATCACTGGCATACGCATGCATTTTGGTTTCAAGCTGCTTAATTTGCGTGGCAATCTCTTTAGCACTGAGGATTTTTTTAGAGTCTTTACGAATAAGCTGTAAGTTATCTTGCGGTGAAGCATCTTCACCTACATCCATTACATCGAGTATCTTTTTAACCAAGGCACTGGGCTCAATACCGTGCTTAACATTATAAGCATGCTGTATATCGCGGCGTCGCTGGGTTTCATCAATGGCTTTGGCCATCGACTTAGTGATTCTATCACCGTATAAAATAGCGCGACCATTAAGGTGGCGCGCAGCACGGCCTATTGTTTGAATAAGTGAGCGAGCTGAGCGTAAAAAGCCTTCTTTATCGGCATCTAAAATAGCCACTAGTGCAACTTCTGGCATATCTAAACCTTCACGTAGTAAGTTAATGCCTACTAACACGTCAAACACACCGGCACGTAAATCACGAATAATTTCGACCCGCTCTACGGTGTCTATGTCAGAGTGTAAGTAGCGTACTTTTACATTATGTTCGCTTAAATAATCAGTTAAATCCTCAGCCATGCGTTTGGTCAGTGTTGTTACTAACACGCGCTCGCCTTTTTCAACACTTTTATAAATTTCTGAGAGTAAGTCATCAACCTGATCGCCAACCGGACGCACTTCTATTAATGGATCAAGTAAGCCGGTTGGACGAATAACTTGTTCAGCAACCTCGCCATTGCTGCGCTCTAATTCAAAATCACCCGGTGTGGCCGACACATAAATAGTTTGCGGTGCAATGGCTTCAAATTCTTCAAAACGCAGTGGACGGTTATCCATGGCCGAGGGCATTCTAAAACCGTATTCAACGAGGTTTTCTTTACGGCTTCTGTCGCCTTTATACATAGCGCCAATTTGCGAGACAGTTACGTGCGATTCATCAATAATCATTAATGCATCGTCGGGTAAATAATCGAGTAATGTTGGCGGTGGATCGCCAGGTGTGCGCCCCGATAAGTAACGGCTGTAGTTTTCAATGCCTGAGCAATAACCAAGTTCGGTCATCATTTCTATGTCGTATTGGGTACGCTGCGCAATACGTTGCTCTTCAACTAATTTATTAGCGCTGAGTAATTGTGCCCTGCGCTCTTTAAGCTCAACTTTTATTTTTTCGATGGCTTCGAGTATTTTTTCTCGTGGCGTTACATAGTGAGTTTTAGGGTAAATAGTAGCGCGCACTATGTGTTTTTCTACCGCACCGGTTAATGGATCAAAAATACTCAAGCGTTCAACTTCATCATCAAACATTTCTACACGTACTGCAAAGGTATCTGATTCAGCTGGAAATATATCCACCACTTCGCCGCGAACACGATATGTACCTCGACTAAAATCAATATCGTTACGGGTATATTGCAGCTCTGCAAGGCGGCGCAGCATATCGCGCTGGTCGACTTTTTCGCCCACTTTTAAAAGCAGCATCATTTTCATGTATGAATCAGGATCGCCCAAACCATAAATCGCCGATACCGACGCAACGATTATGGTATCGCGACGCTCTAATAGCGCTTTAGTGGCGCTGAGCCGCATTTGCTCAATGTGTTCATTGATGGATGCATCTTTTTCAATAAAGGTGTCGCTGGCTACCACGTAGGCTTCTGGTTGGTAGTAATCGTAGTAAGATACAAAGTACTCAACCGCATTATGCGGGAAAAATTCTTTCATCTCGCCGTATAATTGCGCCGCTAAGGTTTTATTGTGCGCCATAATAATAGTGGGGCGATTTAAATCACTAATGATGTTAGCCATCGTGAAGGTTTTTCCCGTCCCTGTTGCGCCCAATAAGGTTTGATGAGCAAGCCCTGCTTCTAAACCTTCGCACAACTGAGCGATAGCGGTAGGCTGATCCCCAGCGGGTTTAAATTTTGATTTTAACTGAAAATGATCGCTCAATGACTACACTCCTGTAATGCTTGACTGCTTAACGCTTCAATTTCTTTCATAAACCACTTATAGGCTACAAGGGCTGTGAATAAATTACCAATGGCCGCGCCAATAAACAAGCCGATTAAACCTGCCAGTTCATTCCCGATATACGCAAAGGGAACATAAAAAATAAATAACCGAATGACGCTCAAAACTAAGGCGTTCATGGGTTTGTGTAAAGCGTTAAACGAGGAGTTGGATAAAATGATCACTCCTTGCAAGCCATAACTTAATGGGATGGTATAAATAAACAGTTTTATGACATCAACAACGGCTTGCTCCTTACCAAATATTTCACTTATGACGCCTGAGAACATAATTAATAAAATATAAATAACAAACTGCCATAACATCACAAATTTTAAGGTTCCTAGGTAGGCATCCTTTACGCGAGAAAAATGACTGGCTCCAAAATTTTGACTAATAAAAGGTGGCAAAGTCATCGATAATGCTAATACCACCAAACTCGCTATTGATTCTATTCGACTCCCTACTCCAAAAGCAGCCACAGCCTCTGGACCATGATGTGCAACCAATGCCGTCATTACTGCCATAGCAACCGGTGTTAGCATGTTAGCACCTGCTGCGGGTAAGCCTATTTTTAATATTTTACGAATAGCTCCAATAACCGTTTGCGACCCTGCTTTTAAACTCAACAAGCGCTTTTTAGCAATTAATAAGTATAAAATAATTGCCACAGCAACTGCCCATGCTATAACACTGGCGATGGCGGCTCCTTTAATGCCAAACGCAGGAATGGGGCCAAAACCAAAAATAAGTACAGGATCGAGTACCGCATTGATAAGCCCCGCTCCACCCATAATAATACTCGGTGTTTTAGTATCGCCACTGGCACGCAGTACAGAATTACCAATCATCGGGGTAATTAAAAATACACTGCCTAAAAACCAAATACTGATATATTCATGAATGAGCGGTAATACTTGCTCCCCAGCTCCGAGTAAAGTAAAAATAGGATCAATTAATAAATAGCCACACGTAGATAAAACCAACACTAATACCACCGCAATCAACAACGATATACTGGCATCAAAACGCGCTTCTTCAATATTGTTACTGCCTAATGCTTTTGCTATTACCGCTGAGGTACCTATGCCTAAACCAATCGCTAAACTAATAACGGTAAAAGTAACGGGAAATGTAAAGCTCACTGCAGCAAGCGGCTCAGTACCCAATAAGCTAATGAAAAAAGTATCAACTATGTTGAACATCATTAGGGTGATCATCCCAAAGATCATCGGAATGGTCATTTTCTTTAGTGTAGGCAAGATTGGGGCGGTGAGTAAATCAGGGCGAGTATGTGATTGAGAATGTGCGCGCATAAAATAAATAAGCCTCTTTTACTGAACGGCATATTTTAAAGCATCCGAGCTGTTCAAGCCATGCTTTATTAAATCTAAACAACTAAATCAGCCTTTAATCTACAAACTATTACTTTTACGCTGTTGTAAATAAATTTTGCACAAACACATTAAAAATCAAATTAAATACATTTATGTAACTTTTGCAACATTTATTTTTAGGTTTTGTTGATTTATCACACAGTCAGAGGCTTTGTTTTATCGTCACGAAAAATTTTATTTATCGATTAAGTGAGTAACTTAGCTGAATCGTAAGCTATTGTTTTTAAATGTATAAAAAAAAGCTTTTAAATACTTGAAATCGTTGTAGCGCCCTACAATGCTGGGGGTGCTGATGTTCTTAAAGTTTCATAAACAGAGTTATCCACAGAAACCGTGGATAACTCAATCAACCCCACGTTTATAAAGGGCTACAACCGGGTGCTAAATTGTCTGATAATTTGGTTTTTTCCGTTACCAATATGCAAACAGCATTGTATGCCCCTGTTATGTGTATGAAGTGTAGCCGCCGACCAAAAATGATAATTAGCACGGGTTTAAATGATAATTCATTTTTTATCACTTATGCCGCGCGGGCTAAGGTGATAAACGATGGTCAATAAAAAAGCAGCTTTCGCTGCTTTTTTATTCGGTGGTGGTCTTTGCTAACTTGAGAAGTGCTGAGATAGGTTGTGATAGGTCTTCACCAGTCTCATATTGCCTATCTATAAGCTCCTCAGCGCCTCTAATCAGCTCAATGAACTCACCGCTAGGGTTATTAGTAAAGTGCTTTAAATGAGACGTACGACTCGCTAGCTTGCGATTACGTACTAAATCTACAATATCCTTTGGCACACCTTCTTGACTTAATAAACCGCATAACTCTGATAACGATTCATCAGTTATCTTTTGCAAATGCCTTTCGGGTATTTTTACCATCGCCTCTAACATATAGAAGCGATAAGAGAAAACGCCTAAAGCGACAATGCCGCAAAGCAACAACAATACAATAAGAACATCCATACTACATTACCTTTTAACTTGCCTCGGGATAGTAAAACCAACGCTAAGAACAGCAGATTAGCATTAATCCCTATGCTGTATAAATCCCATAGTAGCCAGCTATCTTCACCATATTCGTTAGGGCTACTATCAAAATTTAGTGCAACGATGTTACGATCAATAAACATTAAGGTGTTTAAAAGTGCGTTTACTGACATGGTAATAAACACCAATTTAACTTGTTCGCTAAACAAAACACCAAATAACCAATGAAAACCTATCACTGCAAACGCTTGGAAAAGTGAGAAGATTGCCCATGCTAAGTACCAATAATAAATCTGGTCATCTATATGCAACAAACTCAATACGTTGCTGTGCAAGTAATCACCCAAAGCTAAACCAGCTGACATAACTCCAGCCGAGATCGCAATCGAAAAGCTTTTAGGTTTGAGATAAATAGCCAATATGAATGCGAATATGAAACCGATTAACTCAAGCTTATTGAGTGAGTAGCTTAAAATCACATCAATTATTGGCAGCTCCATTATCGAGGTTTTTTATCTTTAATTGGGTGTCCGCCACCGCCGTTCATTAGCTTCATTTCTGATTCTAATGCTGCTGCAAAATCAACTTTCTGTTCCGGTGTTGGTTTTACCTGCGGTTTGTTTTGCTGCTGCAATGCGTTTGTATTAGATAGGTTGATTGAATTATCTATTTTCATATTTAAACTCCTTTATTATTAAATATGGGCGCAAAATCTACACTATCGTTTCTGATGCGACAACAAATTAACGTTTTTACACTTCAATTTCAGTAAAAGGTAGTAGAGGTGCAGCGCCTACTATGCGCCCATTCTCTACGTATACCGCGCCTGTTTGAACACTATCACCTAGTACAACGCTTTGGCTGCTGTCGCTGTATTCGACTAGCGTTGTGCCGTTTGTGTTAACTGTGACGATGTTCGCTATTGTGCGTTGAGTTTTATCGAGTACTGAGCCGAGTCGGTTTAGTGTGTTAGACATTGCTGATCACCTGTATGGTTTGGCTAACTGTAATAGCGCCTTGGTCGCTGATACTGGCGTTAATTGTCATGCTGTCGCAGGTCGCTTTAAATACTGAATCTGTGTAAGTAATGCCAACTAACATACCTGGGCGAATAGGTGGTAAGTCGTCTAAAAGCTTGGTTCTGATTGTAGTGTTTTGCTTGTTACCGCTGTTAGCCAGCTCACACGTTCCGCGTTGGCGTGCTGCTTGGTTGTGTGTGATTAGCGTGTCTACAACATCATTAGCAAACTGATCGCCAAGCGTACCCGCTCGTTTGATTTTACACGCTACGCCTTGCTGTTCACCTCGCACAAATACCGCGTTATGTTCCTGGCTTATTGTTTGGCTAGTGCTGTGCTCAAGTATGATTGAATCGTTAAGGATCACATCACAGATTGCATTGGCTGTGTCCCATGGCATAACGGGCCACGCTGGGACCACTGAGACAGTTTTAGTTGCGTCGTTAATATCGAGTATTGCGCCGACTGATTTAGCAACGCTTAACAGTGCCGCTGCTGGGGTTAAATTGGTGTATGTAAACGCGCCAGTAGGGATTGGGTAATCAATCATTTTATTATCGAGTGACCACCCCGTATTAACGAGTATGTCAGACATGATCCCCGCTAAGGTTTTTGCGGTTGGGTTGGCGTAGTTTGTAGCGCGGGCGTAAGGGTTAGATAGTAACGCAAAACGACTGCGACAACTTGCGCTATAGCTAGCATTTGCAAAGCGGTTGCTAGTGCTTGGCTGCTCACAAATCACATAAAAGTCATAGCCATTTAGCGAGATTTTAAGCTCGTGGCCCAGGGCGCGTTCAAAGTCGATACGTGAGCAAAATTTAATATTGCATGTAGCGCTAAATTGGCCGCGAGATATTGAGTAATTAACGCTGTTGATCAGTATTTTTAAATCATCTGAAACACGCACACAATTAATGGTTGGCTGCATGATGTATGTATTCCTTAGCTGGGGTTCTATGGGGATTTTGCGATCAATGGTTGGTACGTCATCATCACCGCGCACTAAGCCGCCGGGCAGGCCCCAATAGCAAACTTTGTCGGGGTTGTTAAAACGCATGACTAGACGCCCGTTGTGTGTCGTTGCTGGCGCTGTAAACTCTAAATTGACATAGCCCTTGAATGGGTGATTACGCCAGTAACAAATGTACTCTTTGTCAGTTTCACCGTAGTGTATTACCAGCTCACGCGACTCTAATAATGGCTTTATATGCCAATGCAGCTCGCGAGCTGTTTTGAGTAATTCAGAGCTGTTCCAGTGCTGTTTAAACTCGGTATGTTCAACATCTAACTGAGTTAACCAGTTAAAATCCTTTTCGTTGTATTCAATCGCCGTGATGATTTTATACGGCATTTGAATAACGTTTGATACATAGCCGCTGTTACCCCATTTCACACTGCTCTGTACTGTAACTAATGCGGTGGTTTGCCAGTCAAAACCAAATGCCACAGGGACTAATTCAGCGTTGCTAAAAGCCGTTTCAAACTCGGTTTTAACAGACTGTGTTTGCCATGCTAAATTTTTAACTTGCGTGATTAATGGTGGGTTTAACCAGCTTAAACTTGATTCGATGCCAATGTTAGCTTGTAAGATTGGTAGCGTTGGATCAACTGGCCCAGTGTCATCACCAAAACGCATAGTCAATGGTGATGTATTTATTGCATGCGGTTTGGTAAATCGCATCACCAACGCGGCATCATTACCCATGACATCCATGTCATTATTTTGATAGCTTAATTGAAGAGGCGATTTATTAACTTTGTATGGGTTAATAAAACGTAATTCAATCATGCTACTGGCGGCTCGTATGGTTGCGGGTTATTTATGTCAAAGCTAAAAATATTAATTAACATTGCTTGCACATTATCTGTAATTGCTGCGTTAAACTGACCATCATCATCAAACATCACTACTGCCAAATTAGGATCTACTGAATAAGTCAACGGCAAAGTTCTAGTATTTAATCCATCATTTATTTTAAAATGCGCCACCTTATCTCCATTCATTCTATTTATTATCAGCATTCTTTCAGCATCTTTCGTGTCAACAACGAGCGCAGAGAATAATAACGGAGCCTTATTTATTTTTGGCATCGGTAGTATCATGGCCATTCTTCCATATTTATCCAGATTGATGTCCCACCGCTATTGGCTCTTGGTACACTGTAATACTGCGATCCATCTATCAATTTTATGAATGGCATACTTTCACTTCTATATCCATACTCTTGAGATGCAAACAACCCTGGTATTTGCCCTCTGACAAAAGGAAGTATTTCGCTGTTACCTGTTGTTCCAGCAGAGGCTAAAGAATAAGAGCCAGTTGATAATAAAAAGGGACTAAGCACTCTAATTTCAGGGGAGGAATCCTGAATGCTTGATTGATTAAGTGCATGATTACCGAAAGAGGTTAATAAATATGAATTAGCTTTTGAAACAGATGAATCTAGCGCATAAATATAGCCAGCAGAATTAGTGTAGTCATCTGATATTAAGTAATTAAGCTGCGTATTCCAACTTGTGGACGTGTTATTTATTTTTCCCGAAAGAGTTATAAATCTTGCAGAATCAAAACCATAAAAAGAGCTAAAATCACCGGCAAAAAACATAGAATGATTGGTGGCTCCAAAGTAATTCAAATTTTTCCGATTTTCACTATGAGCTATATAAAAAAACGCTGTAGCGCTTGCTATTATTACCCAGTTGTTTGGGTAATAAATACCAGAACCGCCAGTACTGGTATAAAAGTATGCACCAAGTCTTGATTGTTCAGATTTAGATATATAGTCCAAAGCACTTTGTAATCTTATTGAATTCGTTGCGTTATTATTTGATGCTGAAGCAATAAGCACTCCGCCGGAACCACCTGTTGAAACATTGTTTTTTAGCGCAAGAAACGGAGATTCTTCTGGTAGGTTTTCATCTTCAATAGACCAACCGACAGCAGTTTTAGTACCGTAGCCTTCAGCTAAGCACTTCTTAAGAACATTAATAAATTCACTAGGTCTCCCATCGACTATTTGCGGTGCGCCCACATCATCCCAACGATATACTGTAACTGGCTGTGCCATAATTTTTAATCCTTATTTCCACGAAAACTGAGGGTTGAATTGTCACGCACTATTTCAGAGTGCCCGGGTGATACTGAGCGCGTAACCATGGTTGGTTTACTTGCCGCTAGGGTTTCAAACAAGAACGCTTCACCGGGGTTTAAGCCTGCGCCAAACGCATCGGCCCGTAATATAAAATATGGTGCGCCTGCAAAGCTGTTAATCGGCGCACAGTCGTTTAGCGTGTCGCCGCTGTAAATGTTGCCTACCGACTCACCGATTACGTTGTAAGCGGTGGTTGATGTAAACACGATGGCCCAGCGCTGTGCTATTGCGCCTATATTTGTAAGCTCTATTGGGTATTGCGTGGTATTGATTGCGCTTGATGCTGCTGCGCCAAAATCACCAAAGTTGTTTTGCCAAGCTGCGAGTGTGCGCTCGTCTTTTGTTTGCGCTTGAAAGTCACCAAGCACTTGCACACTGCTCACCGTTGCGCCTGCCGGATAAGCACGGTTTAGTGGTGTTAGTAAGCTTAATGTGTTGCTGTCGATTGCGTCAATGAGCGCTAATTCTGATTGTATGGCCGTGATAATAAACGGCGGTGAAAATGCGCTTATTCCCGCGTTTATTGTGATGTCACCTGTTGCAGCATCGTAGCTGTAGTTGTCATCAGTTACAGACCAGCAACTTGCACCAGTGCTGTCTACAATGTCGATAAAATCAGCATCAGCTAAAACGGTAATCGTTTGGCCGCTTGATAACGTTGCAGCAGCTGTGCGTTCACGGTTCTGTACGCTGATTGGGTTAAACGTATGGAAAATTGCTACCGTGCCACCGCCCGGTAATTTTGATGTATCAAAACCGCCCTCTGGTGCGGGTACAGTCACTTGAGAAACTTCGTTGTAATCGTAACGAATTGAATCAGGGCGAACATCAACCGTAAACGTTATATCAACGTAACCAGTTGCACTCACTTCACCAGTCGCATTCGTGCCACTTATAGCGCCGCTCAAATCACTTGATGCACTGAATGTTGTGCCATCCGTTGTTGTATAAGTGATATAAAGCGAGTCTCTAGCAAACGAGCTGTTTGGTAATTGCCACTGTTTAGAACGGGTTTTTCTATCACCTTTGATGATTGTAGCACCAAGGTTATCTTCAACAGAGCCGTTGAAGTCAGCGCCATCTATATCTGTAATTACACCAGTTTCATAGTCAATAGTTGCAAATACGTAGCCATTTGCAATAAAACGACCTTGCGCATCGGCTCTGTAAATAGACGATTCACCTACTTTTTTAAGACGACAATAACCGGGTAGAACACTCTCACCCGCTGCTAACGTTATTGTTGGGCTGCTAGTGAAAGAATGAAACCTAAAGTCGTCTTTACTAAAATAATTCAGGGTAAAATATTGGTCTTTTGTTACTGCTGAAGATCTAGGAAGCGTAACTGAAATAGTATTCCCAGTAATAGTTAGATCTGACTGCTTTAAATCAATAGTGACAACTTTATATACCTGACGTTCATACCCAGCACCCCAAGGTGGAAAATAAATTTCGGTTGTTAACTTATAGCTTTGATAGCTAGCATTAAATACTGGGGACTCAATCAATAAATCAGGTACTTCAATGTTTATTTCTGTTATATCACCGTAACTAAGTACCCGAGTGCTTCTAAATCCAACTTCACTATCAGGACTTAAATTTAATGCTTGAGTAATCGTTTGAATACTCGGTGTTAAAGAGCGACTTGCAGACTCGACTCGAAGCTCTTGGCCCTGTGCATCTACTGGTGCAGTTAATAAGCTAGTACCGTGATACTTTGTGCTAGCCAATGACAAATAAGGCAGCATTTCCGCAACTGTGTCGGTGTCTTTTAGGTCTTTAGCTTCAACTAGTAAAACATTGACTAACGGGTCGTCTGGTTGGTCGCTTAAGAATATGTGAGCGTCTTGCAAGCGGCTTGAATCGTCTGTGCTAAGCGCAGGATATAATTTAACGAGATCAAATGATGATCGGGCATGGTCAATGTCACTGATTGAGCTAAACACAGCGTTTAATTTACCGCTGATAATTGCATTGCTTGTGCGGTGGCCGCCAGCGTGTGGCTCGTTGCCAATGCGCTGAGGTTCAAATATTTTTAAATCGGTTCTTTTCATTATTTGGCCTTTAAACGGTTTTTAAACGTAGGTTTACGTTTTGGTAATGGGTTGGTGCCGAGTCTGAAAAATGCGTATGCGGCACGGCTTCTACGGCTTTTTGGCTGTGGTCCCACACAACATTAAACACAGTGCCGCGTATAGTTATTTCAAACGCGGTGAGGGTTGTTTGTGCATGCTCATATAAAGGTGTAAACACGCTGGCAGCTTCAAAGTCACTGTATAAATTAATTGGGCGGCCTTGTGGTATCAGTGTTTTTTCAATGTGCTGCGCGCCGTTTAATGCGCGTTCGGTTTGCTCGGCTACTGGCAAATAATCAAACTCATTGAGCCAAACAAAGTTATCCAGGCTTTGTGCATTTATTACGATCATTGGGTGTTACTCAACTGTTCAAGTTTTTGTAAAAATTGCTCTTCAAACTGAGCTAACAAATTGGCCGATTGGCCGCCAGGCAACGCAAGTTCTAACCGGACTGTTTTGCCATTGCTCGGCTGTTGGTTTTTAAGCACGGTTATCAATTCACGTACAGCAGTTGTAAGGCTGTTTAAATCACCGTTAGAGGCTTTATTGCTGGGCGTATAATTGTTTGTAGGCGGCGTATAGCTTGGCGTTGATGTAGGCGTATATGTCTGCACTTGTTCAACGGCTTTTTGAGTGGTGCTTTGCGCTTTTATCGCTTGCTGCTGTGCGCTAATGGCTGCGTTTAATGTGCTCTTTTGCTCACGCGTTAGGTATGTAAGCTGCTTATTGATTTTGTTGTATAACTCAGTCAGCGCTTTGCTACTGCTGGCGTTATCAATTTGGCCGCTAAACTTATTAAATTGGGTATTTTGGGTGTCAGCATAAGCGCGGCGTTCGCGCTCTTCGTTGATCTCTTTACTATCTAAATCGTAAGGGCTGCGCCCGTTCTCTTCCTGATAATCGACTACGTCACTTACGCTGGCACGTTGCGATTGATTGTAACGACTTACACTGCTTGATGCGCGATTTGCTGAGGCGGCAACACGTTCTAATTCTTCTTTTTGCTCACGTAGGCTTTTTGATGCTGATTCGTTCGCTTTAACTTGATCATTAGTGGCTTGCGTACCAGCTCTAGTTGAGGCCGTGGCCGCATCTTGTGCGCCTTTAAAATCGCCTAGTAGATTATTTACAACACTTAACACATCGCCTAAGCGTTGCTTTTCATAGTTGTATTGCTGCGCTGTTAAATTGCCTGCTTGATAGCGATCATTTAAGCGCTCAAGTTCATCTGTTAAACGGCTATGTTCGCGTTGTAATTCACCTAAGCTTGCAAGCTCTAGCTGCTGAACGCGTGTTAAATCACTTGTTTGGTTAGTTAAGCGCTGCTGTTGAATGGTCAGCGCGGCTTGCGCTTGGGCTTTTTGCTCAGCGGTAGCCGTACTGCTCGCCATTACTTGCAGATTGGTTTTTATTGCGTCACGGGTCTGCTCTAACTCACGGGTAAAGCGGTTTACTGCATCGCTGTTTGTGTCAGTAACAGGCTTTAAGGCATTTGCTTTTTCAATGAGTTTATCGAGTTCTTTAGTTAAACCCAGTGCAGCAGCGGCGGCTTGAATACTAGAGGGTACGGTTTGATCGGTTGCGTCTGCGGCGGCAATGGCAGCCTCAGCCCATTTTAAATATGCCTGGCGTTGCACTGCTAATGGTTGCTCTGACTCCTGCATTAGCTCATAGGCTGCACGTAATTTATTAGCGGTCTCATCTAATGCTTTTGATGATGTTAAGCCTAGTTCGGCATAGGCTTTTTCTACATCACCAGCAAATATTTTTTGACGCTCGAGTAATGCGCCGTGTTCTTCAAACTTTACTTTTAGCGCATCTAAAATTGCTAACTGTCCCTGGTACTGTTCACCAGCGCCGGCAATTGCAACACGGGCAGATTCTATGCTTTGGATAAAGCCATCAACGCCGACTTTTACACCATCTAAGCTTGTGGCCTGCTGCTCTAATGATTGAATCGTTTTAAGGGCTTCGGGGAGTGAGAGCGTAAGCAGTTCTTGGCGCTGGCGCTCGGCCTCTGTTGCAGCTGCTGTGGATTCGGCTAATTTACGTTGTTGGTATTCTAGGTTTATATAGCGCTGGGTGGCTTCGTCCCAAACAAGTTTACCGTTTTCAATCAATGCGTCTAACTCGGCTGAATTACGAATGATCAAACCCGTTGAGTCAGCCAGCATTTGTAATTCATCGGCTAATGCTTTGGCTTGTATTGCACTTGCTTGTTGCGACTTTCTAAGTGATTCCTCTGCCACGAGCAAATCTTTATACAGTAAACCAACGTCGATTAACTCGGTAATTAACCAGGTGTATAAACCTGCCTTACCTACGGCTTTAAGCGCAGTACTCCATTTAGTTGCTGCAATGCCTGCGGCGTTAGTTGCCACGGTGGTTGAGCCAATAGCAGCTGTGTAGGTTCTTAGTGATGCAATGGCCGTGGTTGCACCGCTGATCACACTACTAAAATAGTTACCCACTTTAAGCGCCAGCCATACTTTAGCTACAGTGGCTATTTCTTCGCGGTATTCATAAAGCGTGGTGGCTGCGCCTTTAATGGCATTACCTGTGCTTACGATTGTGTCGCTAATTTTTTGCGCCCACTCTTGCAAGCGGCCATCCTTCGCCATTGCTGCAAATTCAGTATTAAGCGCGGTAATGTTGGCTTTTAACCAATCCATAGCGCCGCTTTGCGCTATAAGGTTATAAAACTGCTCCATGTTGTCTTTAGCGTTTGACACTTGCCCACTAAAGAGCGCCATTTGCGCCGCAGCAGAGCCAGCACTTGCGCGGCCCATTTCATCTATTAAGCCTTTAATTACATCACGGCCTAACTTACCTGCGCTTGATAGCTTTTGCAGTTCAACGGTGTTTTTACCCGTGACTTTTTCAAGTAGATCCCAAACAGGTATACCGCGCTCAACCATTTGTAGGATTTCTTCGCCTTGGAGCTTTTGTTTTGCCCACGCTTGGCCGAGCGCAAGGCTGATACCTTCAACCTCTTGAAACCCGCCGCCGAGCTTTAATGCTTGGTCGGTAATGGCCTGCATGGTGCCATCCATTGGATCAAGGCCAAACGCTTTTAATTTTACAAACGCCTGGCTTACTTCACCCATTTGTAACGGGGTGTTTTTAGTAAATTCTTTTACCCATGCAGTGGCTTTTTCGCCGCCTGCAATACCGCCCATAAGCGCTTGCATTTGCACGCCGAGCTTTTCAAATTTATCACCGGTGCTAAATACTTGGCTTACGGCTTGAGCTACCCGATCAAACCCCACATAAGCGGCAGCCAGTGCGGTAACTTTGCCAATTACGCCGTCAAGGCTTTGTGCTTGAGCGCGTTGGACTGTAGTGCCTTGGCGCAGCTCATTACTAAACTTATCGACAGAGCGGCCAGATTTATCAAACTGGGCAGCTAAGTCACGCTTGGCGGCACGTAGGTTATTAGTATCAACATCAGAGCGCTTAAGGGCTGTTTGTAGTGCTGCGTGCTTACTTGTTTGCTGGGTAAGCTCGGTGCGCATTTGGGTTAGGTCTTTCTCGGCGGCTTCTAATGAGCGCGCGAGTTGCACAAATGGCTTATCAGTGTTTTTGGCTTCGGTTTGTAATTGGTCGAGGGCTTGAGCTGCCGCCGCTGTGGCTATTTCTTGTTGTTCTAATTTTTGTTTTGACTGCTCAAATGCACGTATTAGATCAGCTTGATTAGCTAATCCGTCTAATTCGTTGGCAAGTTTTCCTGCGGTTTGGCTGGTTTTTTTTGCGCTGTTATCGGTTTGGTCTAGTGATTCACTGAGTTTATCAGCAGCAGGATTAGCGGCATCGGCGCTTTGCTCAATATTTTTAAGCTCTGTTACCAGCTGCTCAATATTTTGCTTGCCTGTGGCCTCAGCAACTATGCGTAGGGCTAATTCTAAGGTTTTATCTGCCATGGTGTTAACTCAGTTTAAACAAGGTTTAAATGGGGATAAAGGGGCAAACAATGCCCCTTTATAAATACGCTAAATAAGGCTTATTCAGCGTCTAGCTCGTCAATGTAGTACGGCTCATTTTTGTTTGCTACCAGCTTAGCTGTGCCCTCAAGCGCAGCGGTTACAAACTCACTGCTTGCTAAGTCAAGCTCAGAGGTTGGCATCATTGAAGTGTCGTAAATTTCAAAGTTAACTTGCTTACCATTGGCTAGGTTTGTGCCCTCGCCAAAAATACGTAAGCGCGTTTGGCTTACTGTTGCACCGTTAATGCGTTTACCAGTGCGGGCGTTGTACGAACCGCTTACAGTAATACTGCCACCAGCGTCTAATGCACCGCCTTTAATGGCGCGAATCATGCCTAGGGCAAAGTTAAACTCGTAATCAACACCCGCAACTAACGTTACTGTGGCTTGCTTTACTACTACGTCGTTTGTAAAGTTTTGCCCTGGTACTGAAACCCACGATTGGTTAGTAGGCATGGTTACGGCTTCGTCGGTTAATGTTCCGGCTGCGTCGTTAATTGCAGCTACATCGCCCATAAGCGCAAGCGCGATCATTTCGGCTGGCTGGTCGTCAAACTCCCATGTAATAACCGTAGGCTTGCTTATTTTTACGTCATCAAGTGATTGGCCCTTAGTGGCTTTTTTATTTGATGTACGTACAACCGAATCAGCTTCGGCCTTAATACCAAGCTTAGTGGTGTTAATTGGGCCAAATATTTGGCCTGTGCTTACGCCTTGTTCGTTTAAGCGATCAACAAAAATGTTGCCCGCAAGTAAAATACCGTCGCTCATATTAAAGCGCTCCTTTAAGTCTCATTTGACAAGTAAAAGCCAGCGGGTAATACGCGTGGCCTTTGGTGAATTGGGGTTTAGCTGGGGTGTTTACTCTAAGCCATGGCCCAGTACCGTTAAGTACCTTGCCCGCCATAGCACGAATAATGTTTGTTATGTGCTCACCTGCGTTTGTGTCTTGCTTACGTACTACCAACACAACAATCCATGTTTGGGTTAGCTGCATTAAGTAACCGGCGTTTTTACTCTCCGGTAAGTTATCGCCGTAGTACATAAGGTGAATGCTGGGGGTTGTTTGGCGGTCTTCCTTGATGTCTGCTAGTTCATCACTCAAGTAAACGCGCTTAATGCCTGGCACTTGTTCAAGCGCCTGTTTAAGTGGGTGCTGAGCTGCAAAGTAGTCAGTGGTAATTTCAAACATCAGATAAATCCCTTTGTTTTTTCACGCGCAAATACTGAGCCAGCACTTTGTATTGTGGCGGTGTCTTGCACTTTGGCGTCTTGGCCTAGTGCGTCAACGCCTATACTTAGCTCACCTTTTGCTACTGACATTAAAAATTTAATTGCGTCCTTGTAACGGGTTTCTACATGCTCAGGTACATCGTTAGTGCCAAGCTTGTAGCGAGCAATATCACAACAAAACTGCTCAAGTAGGTTCGGAACGGTGACAAGCGGCAGCTCATAACGCCCAGCTAAATAGCCGTTAATTACGTCGCTTGCATCGTTTATA
This sequence comes from Pseudoalteromonas sp. S3260, assembly GCF_005886925.1. Classification (NCBI taxonomy): domain Bacteria; kingdom Pseudomonadati; phylum Pseudomonadota; class Gammaproteobacteria; order Alteromonadales; family Pseudoalteromonadaceae; genus Pseudoalteromonas; species Pseudoalteromonas sp. S3260. Next base: position 22,958 of record NZ_PNCV01000034.1, on the reverse strand, counting down.
GCCTGCTCAATAACTGCGGTATTAATTACATCAACGGGGCCATCTTCGCGCTCACTTAAATAAATAAGCTCGCGCTCACCAAAACGCTGTTGCATCGCGGTTATTGTTGCGTAAGCCATTTACTCGCCCTCGCCTGCATTGGCAGTATCGGCGTCCTGTAGCCATTGCCATGCGGCATCACGATCTTGTGCTGATACTTTAACGCTTATCACTTCGCCCTCGGTTTCGCCTGGTGCTTCAAAAGTGACTTGTTCACACTTAGGCTTTTCGGTCATTTGCGCACCGATAATAAGCGCGATTATAGGTTGTAGCTCTTGTGGGGCTTGGGTGTAATCAACAAGCTGGTAAAGTTCGGTTTTTTGGTCTAAATCTGCACCCAAGTTATTTGCGTCCAGCTGTGATTGCGCCGTAGTACTCGCATCGAGCGGTATAGCTTGCACCGATAAGCGTGGATCATTTTCAATAGCGTCAAGCTGCTCTTGGTCAAGACCATCAGCGGGGATTTCATTTTTACCTTGGTTGAAACTGAGGCCAGCTCGGCGGTAGCCTGTTGGCTGCATGCAACTGACAATAACAGCAGAGATAAGGCTGAGTTTAAGCGTTTTAGCCATTTCATTATTACTCCTGGTTTCAAAGTATGGGGCTATAACGCCCCTTACTTATTAGGGTTTAACTATTGATGGGATTAAAGGTAATCAGCGACTAATAGCTCTAAACGGCCTTTCAGTTCGTTTGAGCTGTTTGAGTCAAGCTCACGCTCTAACATACGTGTAGCTAGCTTTTCCATGCTGGCAGGAACAACTAACATGGTTGATTTAATACCGAGCTTACGGCCACCGTCAGCTGTAAAGCTGCGCATTTTTTCAATGCTGTCCCATAGGTTATCTGGCGTTAACGCACGTTTATTAGCAAAGGCAAGCTGCCAAAAACCAAACCCTGCGGCATCACGACAATCAACGCCATAACGGTATTGTTTAGACGTAAATACCACCTCGTCATCAACTTTGGTCATAGCAAGTAATTGTGGTTTTTTACGTTCTTGAAAAATAATCGGCTTAAGGGCTTTTGAGGTGTCTAGCACAAACCACGGCTCACCCTCATAAGCAACATCTTCGGCCATATTCGCTGTTGATACTGCTGCGCCAGTGCCATCAGCATTTGGTGCGACTGGGTGGTCAGTATCAAAAAAGTTTTGTCCGTCGTAGCACAAGGTTGTAAAACCCGCTGCGAGTAATTCAAAACACATTTCATCCGGGTGAATTGCCGCCGCGCTGCCCATTTCTTTAAAAATTGGGGAATACACGCCTAAGTTATCGTCTTCAATGTCGTTGCGGTCTACGCCTACTGTTGACTCGTAATCGTCATTGGTAATGGTATAAGCGTGCGCTTTCATGCTTTGAACATTACGATCACCCACCCATTTAGCCAGGCTTGGGAACTTGCCCAGCCAGCCATAGGTATTACTGGCCGAGGTTGATTTAATTACACTGGCAATTTTTGTAAATTGCGGTGCTGCTTCTGATTTACCTTGTTCAAACTCAGATTTAAACGCGGTAAATAAAGCGGTTAAAAGTGCTGGGGTCACTAAAGCCATTAGTTTTGCTCCTGTTTAGCTTTGGCATAAGCAGCATGAGATAGACCAAGTTGGTCTGCGGCATACTTATCTTCTGCGGTGAGTGCTGCTAAGCCGTCTTTGTCGCTTTCTGGCTTAGGTGTATTGGTGGTTTGCTGAGCGGTAAGGCTTGCAATCGGTGAACGGGCATCTAACACAGCTTTTAACGCTGCAACGCCCTGCTGATTACCTAACGATGTTAAGTATTCAACTTCTGACGCAATAATGCGGCCGTCTTGCTTGGCTTTATTTACTTCTTGCTCAACCGATTGCGTGGCGCTGCTGCTTTTAAGCGCGACCATTTCAGTGTGCAATGCGTTATAGGTTTCTACAGGCACGTACTTAGCTAAATTAACTTCATTAGGGCTATTCGCTTTAAGTGCTGCAACGGCGTCATTAGCGTTACTGAGCTGGGTTGTGAGCGTATCGGCTTCGTCGGCCTTGGCCTTCAAAGCGGCGAGTGCTGTTGTTGCTTTGGTGTAATCTGCATCGGTGACGTTATCACCATCCACAGTGACACCTAGCAAGCTCAGCAATTTTTGAGCTGCGTTCATGGGTGTATCTCCATTGTTTACATGGGTTTTAGAAGTCTTTAAAACGGCGACTTTGTCCATACCATCAACCGCAGGGTCGTTGGTAAGGGCAAAGTGGCGTAATTTGGTTGGGCGGCCTGTTTGTTTGTCGTAATGAAAAACAGGGCTTATAAAGCGATATTCGTCGTTTTTTAGGTGTGCGCGTGCGTTGGGTGTCCAACGAACGTTAAGAGCATAAAGCCCCTCGCCTGGTACATACTCTAAATCGCTTGGATTAAACCAACCGCTAGCTGGGGCTGGCTTGCCGTTTTCTTCGGCGTGTAGTGTTTGATGCTCGTAGTCAAAGTGGTAGTCGTTGGTGCGGGTGCTGGCTGTACTTTTAAGTAGCTCAAATGCAGCTTGGTCTAGTAACCAGGCATTAGCAGGTACGTCGAACGGGCGGCCATCGTGTGATTTAAAATAGCCGTCTGGCATTACCATTACGCGCTCACTGATACCTTGCTCGTTTATTTCGCTTGCAAAGCGGCACGCAGCAAAGCCTAGGTCGGCAGGTTTGTTTGCTGATAAAACAGCTAGCGCCGATGTAAGTGAGGCGGTTTCAAGTAAGCTTTGTTTGGTAAATGGTTTTTTCATGGCTGAGCACAGTTTAAATAATCTGTGCTCAGTATGAATTTAGATTTGTATTGGTTGGCCGTGCGGTGTTTCGGGAATTTATAAGGGGTATTTACAGTTTAAAATGAGGATTTTGGTTTGTCACAGTAAAACACGAGTCAATATTAGCAATGCAACCCTGTTTAAACGCTGTTTAAAATCGCCTGTAAGCGATTATTATAATTTAAACGCCACATTGTGTGACTTTGGCAATCACAAGCGCTTAGATTTGATTCTACGCGCTTGGGCTTTATTTTTAAATCAAAAACTCGCTTATTGCTGTAATACTATCCCCTGATGGTAACTTTTAGCCTCTTGTTCAGGTACTCGTTTGCCGTTTACATAAGCATGAGCAAATAAATTGGTTTTATCTTCATGCACAGAAACAAAGGCTGCGTCCTCATTTAGAGTGTTTACCAATTCATACAATTCATTTGGATAATCAGGTTTTTTCACTAAGATCGTTTTTAATCTAGAGGCACTCTTACGATCATCACTAATCAAAATATACGAATGCTCACTTAACTTGTTCTCTAAATTTTCAATATTTTTTATAACCCCACCACTCTTTAAAACTACGTCATAATACATAGCTAAAACTACCTCACAATACAAAGGGTCTGGTTCGGGTTTGTTAGAGTTATCTTGATACTTATAATCAACTAAGTAATGACCTGTAGGGTAATCATCAATATTAACTTTGCTCAAAAAAAACTGGGGAGTAATATTGTTATTCATTTGGAAATTTATATTCGCCCCTCCCATTAAACTAATTGATAGCAATGCGACATTAGCTCCTTTTTTTAGCCATTTTTTTAACTGATTACGACTTAATTTTTTTTTCATGGTTTATTCCTTTAAAGCTCGATTGCAAGATAATTTATTGAACATGATAGTATTTTGTTATATCAAAAGTATCAAATTAAAAACTCACTTAATATTTCGATCACTTCGGTTTCATCATCAGCGGATAGACCTAAAAATGGCCTTGCGGGTATAGCAGCCAAGCGAGGGATCATATCGCTGGTGCCGCCAAATTGATGGATTGCGCCGTATTCTATGTTTGTACCAAATTCTAACGATTCGTCACCTACGTTATAAGCGAATGTGTCGCGTAGTATGTCGTTAAGCCTGAGTATTTTATCTTTATTCTTTTTTTTGCTCTTAGCGTAGTCTGGGCTAAGTGCCTGCCACGGGTCGCCGTCGGGGCTGCGTTGCTCGTCAAAGTGATCACGGTGGGTCAACATTAAATGCTCGCCCACATTGCCAAGTGCTGGGGCTAAGTTGTCTAAGTTCTTTACCAGCTGGGTGAGCACATCGCTTACAGCGGTTGCGCCTTCGGTGCTTATATCAATACGCGCACCAGCCATTACACTAGCCCTTCGTTAAATGCTTGCATGTGCGTTTGCTGGTCCAGCCCTGCAATGAGTGCGGGCAGTAGATCAGCAATTTGGTTAGCCTCTTGCCCTTTTGCTTGTTGCTCAAGCTTTGCAAATTCACGGCACGTTTGTAATGTGTACGGGGTTTGCTGTAGCAGCTGCTGTGCTTGCTCTATTAATTTCATCGTCTTTTATCCTGTGATTTAGCGGCATCTTTTACTAGTTGGTCTATCCAGCTTACAAGCTCTGGTTGCCATTTTTTAAGCTCTTTACGAGCCAGCGCCCAGGCGGTGAACGCCTCTGCAAATTGCTCATATTTATTAAGCGCGCCGTAATAAGTTACGGGCAGCGCATTTTTTAATAGCGCTGGCGCACCTGCATAGTAATGCACTTGGTGGCCGAGTTCGTGCAGCCATGTAGACACTAAACTATGCGCCTGGTGTTTATCTAGTGAATCTGCGTTATGCGAAATAGTATGATCACGTTTTATTGTTTCACCGTGCCAATTATACGGGTATTCACCTTTGTTGTTTGCTGAGCGTTGCACCGTGAGTGCTGCACTGTCTTTTAGCGCTTGCATATCAACTTTAGCTAAGTTTTGGGCGCTTTTCACTTTTACAACAATGTGCTCATACCCTACAGAAGTAAAGCCCCCGCAACCTTTTGCGCCGCGAATACTGTATTGCATGCGTGCATAAAATTCATCTACGCCTAAGTACTCCCCCACCTCACTACGTATAGCGGCATTTGCTTTAGAACCTGCACTCATTTGGGTCTGATTTACAAATACGGTTTTAGTTTTTTTGGCTGTTAGAAAGTCGTTTAAGCCTTCAAGTACTTCACTGTCTAATTGTGCCAATAGCGGATCAAGCTTTAGCGCGGTGACGTTTTTAGCGCTGCTATAAGCCGATGGTACAATGCGGGTAGCTTGGTAATCTTCTATGCGTTTAGCAAGCGGCGGCTTATCTGCTACTTGCTTTTTAACCTGGCTGGTAAGCTGGGCGGTATTTTTGGGGGTGTAGTCAAAGCCCGGATCAATACCCAGTGGTAGCTCAAACTCTTCACCCGTTTTTTTGTTAGTCCAGTTATAACTACCATTATCTGGCGCTGAGCCTACGGTTAAGCCACGGCGTTTAAGCTCACGTTCGCTTAGGCTAAACTTTTTACATTTGCAGCCCCAGCCATTTTGCGGGCTGTGGGTATCCCACCATGGATCATCAACGGGTAAAACCAAGTTATTCCATTTTAAGTGTAGTACGCGCGGGGTTTCGCTATCACCGTGCTTGTATAGCGCATAAGGGCGACTTGCTTTTAGTGCTTGTATTTGCCCCTCGCGGCCTGCGTTATAGGCTTGGCGTATATTGGTTTCGTATATTAATTGGCTACGCCATGCAGGCTGCCCGTTATGCTCCCAACCGTAACGGGCTTTGATATTATCAAACTCTTTTTGAAACCAATTTAAACTTTTACCCTCGCTGATCGCTTTATCGACTGAGGTGTAAAAGTCGTTAAGCATGTCGGCTTTGGTCACACCTGCCACCATAAACGCGCGGTTGTGGGCGCTTTGCCATACATCATCCCAGCTATTGCTGGGAGTGTTTAGCTTTTGCCGAAAAAAGTTTATGCCATCGTCAAACGGTAATGAGCCATATCTAACAGCCATTTAACGGCCCTCATCCACTTCTAGTGCGCCTAACAACTCACTTGCTGCCATGGCCTTTGCCATTATCTCAGTAAGGCCCTCTGTGCTTATTTGTGGCTCTAATTCAAGTATGCCGTCGCGTATTTCTTCTAAGCTGCTGGCATTTTTAACAAGCTCGGTTACAGCATCGCTCATACTGTTTAAGTGAGTTTGTGCTTGTGCTGCTAGCTGCTCGGCCACTAAGTCGGCGTTGTCTTTTTGCGGTGTGTTTTTAAGTGCAGCAAAGCCTTTTAAAGCGGTTTGTGGCTCAGTTGTGGTAAGGCTGAGGATTGCTTCGCCCTTTTCAGGCAGTGGTATTTGGGTTTTTTCACTCACCCATTTTGCAGGGATTGGGTAGTTAACCTCTGTAAGTATTTTAAGGGCTGGAGCTAATACTGCTATGTCGTCGGCTTCGCTGGTGTCAAATTTAAAGCGCGGTATACGGCGTGCGCCTGAGTAGCTTTTAGAGTTTAGCGCGTGCATTGGGTAAATAATATCGCGCGTTATGGTATTAGCTACTTGCTTTAAATCACTTTCGGTTATGTCGTTTAGTACGTCCATGTGAACATTACCAAGCGCGTTTGTGCTGGTTTTACCGTCGGCTTGGCTGGTTAGCGTTGCGCCTAATACCGCTTTACTTTGAGTGGTTTCACACCACTTGATCATGGCTTCAAATGGGTCGGATTGGCCGTTAGCGGCATTTTGAAATTCAATCTCCATGCCCTTCGGGATAATACCGCCTGCGTTATGGCCGATGCTAAGCACGGCACGTAACAAGGTGGCTTTTTCATCATCACTTGCGCCATTTGGGTATTTGCCCAAGCGCAGTGGTAAGCCGTAAATCTCTAGGAACTCAGCAAGGTCACGGATTGAATAATTTTTAAATAAGTACGGCCATGCCACCGTTGAGGTTAACCCAGTGCGGTGAATATACCCTGATTTACTGCGGTGAATATGCGCGCACCAGCCAAACGGGTTTAGTGCTTGGCCTGTGTAGCTGTTATCACGCAGCATTAACTGGTTGCGGTTATCTGGGTGGGTTTGGAATAAGTTTTGATCGCGAAATTCATAACCGGTAATAATATGCTCGCCGCTATCAAACGCCCAGTCAAGCTCGTTACACGAAAACGATTTTAGTATTGCGTCGCTACAATCAAAGATTAGATCCTCTAACCAAGTGGCATCTTCTAATATTTCTTGTATTGCAGCTGCGTCTTTTTCTTCTTGCTCTGTTGCGTTACGGGGTGGCTCTACTGACCAATCGTATTTAAGCCAGCCTCGGCGGCGTTTGGTAAGCTCACTAAACAAGTGGCCGTCTTTATCTTCCATGTCTTTGGCTAAGTCGGCCATGGCCGCTAAGTTACCTGCGTCGGCATCTTTAAGTAATTGTGCTAACTTTGCAGGGGTAAGCGCCTCGCTTGGGTGCTCAGCAAATTGGCGCATTAGCATGCCCACACGGCTATCTTGCTCGGTTTGGGTTTGCTTAAAGTCGGTTGATTTAATCGGGTTGCCGTGAATATCTACTATTTGGGTCATGGGTTTACTCTAACTTTAATGATGGGCTTAATGCTTAGTACGTATATATCAAGCGTTAATGTGTGTTGGTGGGCCTTGGCTAAACTGGCGGCGGTTATGTCTAATTGCTGTACTTGGGCGGTGAATATCTCTTGATAAAACACCCTAAAGCGCCGCGCTACCATGCGGCTTTACGATCACTTGCAAAATCGTCGCTGTGGTCTGGCCGCATGCTATTTACGCTTTGCTGAGCTTTGCTGGGCAGTGGGGTAAACTCAATGGCACTGCCGTCCATTTCAGCGGCGCGGATTAGCATAGCGATTGATACCGCGCTATCGCCATGGCGTTTATTGCCATCGCTACCGGTGTTTTTACCTTTATCTACCTGCGCAATACCGTTTTTAAGTTTGATTTGGCCTAGGTCGTCGAGTACGTCCTGGTCTTTTGGTAGCGTTATATTGTCGGTTTCAAAATAGTCTTTTAGTTTTGGCATCCACTCGCGATACCAGGCTTGTGATAAATGCACGCTATCAACTAACTCTGTGCCGTATTTAAGGCTGGCAGCTTCGGCTAAGTAACCACCGTTACCTGTGGCGTCAAAGGCAAGGCCACGTAATTTTGGTAAACGGTCACAAATATAAAGCATAATCTGCTTTTGCTGCTCGTAAGTTACGTTGCGCAGCTCAACCATAAACGGCACATTTAGGCTGGTGTCTTGGTTTATTTCACCAATACTGAATACGGATAAATCGCCTTTACGGGCAAAATCTTCACCAAAGGCGTGGGTTAGATCAGGATTTAACCTACTTATAAGCTCGTCAATATTTTGCTTACACCAAGTCGCTACGTCTTTTACGCGCTGCTCTTCGGTCCAGCTTTCAAAGTCGGTTGGGGCTTCATAACGTAGTACTTTGCAGTCATCACTTAAGGCACGTTCGCGCAGGCGGCGGCTTAGGTATTGGCCTGCGCCTTGGCTTGGTACGCAGTAAAGCTCCTCGTTAGCGGCATCCTGTGTGGGGTAAAAATCAACTTGATTAGCAAGCCATGCGTCTTCTTTGGCTTGCGTCCACTCTTGCCCACTCACTAAACAAATACGTTTATAAAGCCCATGTCTAAGCGCTTTATCAATAGGAATATGATGCACGGAATACTTTTTAAGACCGCGCCGAGCTTGGGTTATTAGGGTGTTAAATAGGTTATCTACCCCGTTATGGGTCGAAATAATACGTACTCGCCCGCCCCACATGGTAAGCGCCATTGCAGCTTTTAGTACTTCGTCTAGCTTGTCGTGGAATGCGGCTTCGTCTATTACTACGTTACCTTGGCGACCACGTAAGTTGCGCGGGTTTGAGCTTAGCGCTACTATTTTTTTACCGGTACTTGGGAATTTAATTTCAAAGGTGTTGATTGATCGCTTGGTGCCGTCTGGGTCTTTTTCTTCAAATATGCCCTCTTCGACTTCCCCCATAACCATGTTGAGCTTTTGCGCCCAAAATGCACAAGCATCTATAAACTCCTTAGCCATTTCTTTGTCTGAGCCAAGATAATAGGTGTTTTGTGCGTTTGCGGGTGCAGCTGCGCTTAGTACGTCGTCTAGCGCTTCGGCAAAGGTTAACCCAGTACGGCGAGACTTTTCGGCAATTTTTACTATTGCCTCGTCTTCCATCCATGCTTTTTGATAGCCAAAAAGTATGTCTGTGCCCATGGCAACCGCTAAAGAACCGGCCACCTTACTTAGTGGTAGTTCGTTAGTTTGGGTAATACTTTGCGCGGTGCTAGTCATGCTTTAGCCCTAATATGTCGCGTTTGAAAAAGGCCAGCATGTCGTCTGCGGTTTGCGGTAAGTTTTCGTTTTTAACCTTTTGGTCTAGGTCTTTAGCGAGCTTTTGCGCATAAGCTTTTTCTATTTCTTGCTGGCGTTTGTGAGCGGCCATGGCGGTTTGCTCAAGGCGCTGAGCTGCGAGCATGGCGTCTTTTATGGTGTCGATGTCTACCGCTGCATCTTCGTCGGGGTTCATCATTTGTTGCTGCATAGCGCGGAATAGCTGAGAACGGCCCATTTCTAAAATTAGCTTGGTGGTATCGCCTGTGGGCTTTTCGCCAAGCTCGGCGGTAAGTGCTTTGGTTGATTCGCGTAAATCGCGTAGCTTTTGGCCTATGGCTTCGGTTTTTTGGGCGTGGCGACTAAGGCCACTGCGGCTAATGGTTGCGCCCTCGTCTAAGCCTGACTCAATGATCAAGGTATTTACGGCATCAAGTATTTCGCCCTGGCTAAAGCGCTTATCGCGTAGCATTGAGTCGAGCTGCTTTTTAATATCCTCGGGCAGTAAATCAACTTTGCTGGGTTGGCCTCTGCGGATTGATTCGCTCATGGTTAACCTCGTGGCCCTGGGCGTTTAATGCCTGGCACTACGCTTATGCCCTCAGCTACGTCTATGCCTGATTGCGTAATACGGGCAACCCATGTGTTTTCTGTGAGTTTATCGAGTGTTATATAGCCATTTTGCTCTAACCAATTAAGTAAGGTTTTAAGCTGATCACGACTACAACCCAACGCATAGCGCTGTAGTACATCAGCTAGCATGCTGGTGTTAGCGCCAAAATCGGCGGATTCTTTTAGCGTTATTAATATGCTAATTCGTTGGTGTTCGGCTTGAACTTGTAACATTGCCATGGTGGTTTTTCCTGAATTAAATTTTGGTTAGCCTGCTCAGCTGTCGTTGCTGCGCGCGCCTCTGAGTTCGTTTTCCATTAGTAGATCGGTTAAGCGTTTTAGGTCGGTGAGCTGTGGGTTTAGCCCGTCTATTTTGCCGCTCACTTCTATTAGGCGTTTATCAAGTTCGTGTAGGTCGTCGGCGTTGGGTAGGTCTTCTATTGTTTTTTCTACCGCACTTAAACGGCTTTCTAACACCTCATGCACTTTTTTAGTAACAAAGGTACTGCGCAACCATGCCAGTGCGCCTGCGCCAACTATGGCTACACAAACGGTTATAAATGCTTTTTGCCATTCCAATATAAAATCCATGCTAGCGCCTATAGTGCTGTTGTTGTATTTCAATGAGTGATTGGCATTCAACACAGGTACTACAGTTTTTAACCGCGTCACGGCGTTGTTTTGGTATGTCTATGCCACACTCTTGGCAGTGCATAAACGTCGCACCTGGTTTATTTGCTTTTTCGCGCTGAATTGATAGCGCGGCATCGAGTAGGTGTTGTTCTATTTTTTGCGCGTCGTCTAATTTACTCACTGCGGTTTCCTTACTTTTTCAATGACGTTTTTAATGCCTTGCTTAACGCTTGGCGCGGCTTTTTCAACGGTGCGGCCAATAACATAGCCACCTATACCTAGCTGTAATAGTTCCCATGCTTGCGCTGATAAGCGAAAAGCCAGCACACCAAATGAATCAAGGCAGATCAACACTAAGAACGTCAGCATGGTGATAGGCCGCCAATTACGTTGTAAGGCGCTTTCACCTTTGGCCTCGGCGGTAATTATTTGCGATTGCGCCTCTAGCACTTTGCCTTGTAGCTCGACAATTTTGCCCTCAAGCTCTAGTACTTGGCTTTGGGCTGTGTTCTCGATACGTTTGAGTTCATTGGTAACGGTTTGGCGTTCTTCGTCACTGGTAAAGAGGTTGTCAATCAACTTGGTGACAGGCTCGACAACGTTAAACCAATTTTTAATTGCCATTAGATTCTCCAAAACGTTTTTTGAGGGCTTCGCGGGCGTTTTTATAGCTTTGTTGGCCGTCTACGCGCAGCTGTATGTCGATGGCTCTTACTGATTGCCAGCCCTTGTTGAAATAACTTTGCATTGTGCCGCAGTGGCTATGCAGGGGAATTTTGCGCGGGTCGAATGGCATATTGTGCATGCGCGCATCAACCTCTTGTTTCATACGGTCATCGCGGCCTTTGCGATATGACCACTCCCAATTGCTGCCCATTTAATGCACCTCTAACAGCTGTTTAACAGCGTATTCAGAGGCGTGAGCTAGGCGGTTATACCAGCCCTCTAGGTTTGGTTTTTGGCTTGGATCATTCGCGCAAATACGGGCGTACTTGCGACCACGATTGACGCTGAGCAATACGGTTAGGCTAAGTGGTGGGCGCTCTACGATAGCGGTTAAGGTTTTTGGCCCCATGCGACCATCGGGCTTTGAGTTAACTAATCGCTGGGTTAATTGGGTCATGGCGGGTGCGCCGTGCTGTACTGCACCATCGAGCAGCATAAAATCAACACCTTCGTGGACTTGCTCGCAGTACATAGCACGCCAATAGTCACGGTGATAAAGCCGTACAGCATGGGCAAGGGTTAGGTTTTTAATGTCAAGGTTTGGGTATGCGCGCTGGCTTATGCCGTACTTTGTAAGGCCGCCACGGTCTGAGGCTATATCGTTTAACCCGCCGTCACTGCGTAAACCTCCCTCTAAATACAAGATAGGTAATATGCACTGGGCAAATTTAAGCGAGTACGGGGCAAGCGCGTTTTGCACTTCGGGTACTTGTTTAAAATAATTTAAGTTGAGTGGGTTGAATACGAACATACCGAAAAGCCTTGTTGTTTTTCGGTATTGTGGGGGGTTGTGCTTAGGTGTTGGCCGTGCGGTGTTTCGGGAAAGTTTATCTAAAAAGTAGACAGCAGCAGTAAAGTTTTTTATGGTACTGCAACTTTGCTTTTTTCGCTAGTCACACATTTAAAAGGACTTAATTTATGAAATACCTTGGCCTTGTTTTAACTGCGCTATTACCACTTTCAAGCCATGCTGCAATTTACAAATGTATCATTGACGATGTGCCCACGTTTAGCCAAACACCGTGCAGCCCCGATGCTGAGACGCTTAATATTAAAGACGACAAATCAGCTAAGTCGAATGGGGTAAGTGATGAATTATTAAAGCAATGTTCTGACCTAGCGCTAAAAACTGGCGGGTGGCGTGACCCTCATTCTTTTGTTGTTTTATCTCATGAACACCAATGGCGTAGTGACGCTAGCGGCGCAAGGCAAGTATTAGCAATGCGTGTTAATGCTAAAAATGGGTATGGGGGTTATGGGGATTCAAAACCGTTTAACTGCTTTTTAAACCATAATGGTACGGGTTTAAGTTCTGTTCAACACTGGGTTAATTAACCAATAAAAAAGCCGCATGATGCGGCTTTTTTTAGCAATTTTCTTTTTTAAACCTTGCCCAATCAAACTCTTTAACTTCTTCAATTTGGGCGTTTAGTGCGTTGAGTCGCTTTAAAGCGCGGTTTAAGTTTTGCTGTGGCACTTGATTTAACTTGGCTGATATTGGCTTACTTACTCCTCTACATAAACAGTCATAAATAGCCGCTTTTATGGGTTCACTTTTCAAGCGTGTTATCTCTATGAGTACAGCAACACGCTCTGGTGATTCTTTACCGTTAATTAATGCGTACATTTTACATCACTTATCTGATTTGGTTTTAACTAGTATTCTTTGCAGCAAGGTAGCTTTAATGCATCTCTACGCATTTTTACAACATCTTTTGGCGGATAACCCCAAATATTTGAACCATCGGTTCTAAAACCTTTTAAGCCTATTAGCCTGATATCAATTTGTTCTCCAGTTTTAATATACCTATAAAATTCCTCAACCAAGTTCCTTAGCGTTCCACCATGATTAAAGCCCTTCCACAGTCCTTTATATGCTACATAAATACGGCGTCGTGTATATTCATCAACAAACCAAACCTTGCCTTTAGCATCTTTTTCCATGGTTGCTATTGTGCCTTTATGATCAAATAACTTACGCCCATAGCTTGCGATGATTTTTATTAACTGGTTAATGTGATCAACTCGCTCACATTGAATTGGTGCTGCTAGCTCATAGTAAGTGTCATTTCCACACTTAGGGCAAACGTAAGTATAAGCAAAAGAAAATTCAGGATCTTTTTTCTGCTTCATTTCGCTCTCTGTTCCAGTCCATTTACATGCTGATTCTGAACATTCAATTCTATTTTTCATCTGTGTACTCCTTTAACTTTTGTTGTAGTTCGGTAATGCCTCTTAACAGCTCGTTTGGCTTGTGTATTAGCATGAACTCTAGGTCTTTGGCGCTGGTACTTGCAAGCGCTGCGGGCGTTTTAGCTATCAGTGGTGCACCTACTTCATCTATGAACTTGCGTTCGTCTTGCATTACATGCAGCTGTACTTGTATATCTGTGTTAGCTGATTGCAACGTCCCCAGTAGTACGTAGTTATCAGGGTGATTACCGCTTAGCATATCGGTTATTAACTCTTCCACGCAGTCAGCAGCTGTTGCAGCCATTTTGATTGCTTCACTCATTAGAACAAACTCCTTTGGCGGCGCTGGGTTTCTACTGCGCGTTGGTGTTGGATGATTTCAGCTATACGGCGCTCTGTTAGGCCAAATTTAATAGCCAGGGCTTCAACGTTATTACCACGATACTCCTGCCATATTTGTATATCGCGCAGGGCTGCTTTTAGCCGTTGGTCTGTGGGTATGTAAACATCGCGCCCACCGAAGTAATGGCCGATTGCTAGGGTGATTGACTCACCCACTGATTGGGCCTCGTTCACCTTGGCTTTGTTTAATTCTGCTTCAATGAGCAGTGCCAGCGATTGCAGGTTACTCGGCCAGCGTTTACGTACTTCGGCGGCATCCTCGGTAGATAGATTGCTTAGGCAGTCTTGCAGCTGCTCTACGCTTTCACCAAACAGCTCTGATTGTTGCTCTTGATTAGGCATGTTTAAGCTCCAAGTTTTTGTTATACAAAGCCACGTTAAAGCCAAACTTATATTGGTCATTCCAAGAATATGCGTTTGTGTTTTTTTGATTTATAAGGCCATCTGCATAACCACTTTGATAATCTGCGTTGGTATCAGAAATTGATTTAATTGGGTAAATAACTGGCACAAACTCATTGGCTTTCACAAAAATTTTGTTTCCGCAAATACGCACTTTTTTGCCCGCCCATACTTTAAATTGAAATGGTTGGCAGTCGATGATCACATCATCTTTTATAATCCATTCTAAAAAGTCTTGGCCTTCGTCTAAAAATTTAATTGTTTTCATAAACCACCTCGGTTATATCTCATTGTTAAAAATGAAAGTTCATTATTGAAATCGTTGAGTTCATCACGGGTTGAATGTTCAGCATCAAAAACTTTCATCGGATCTTTTTTCATTAATTTGAGTGCGGCTTTTTCTTGGTTTGCTAACTCTTCAAATTCACTGATTCTTTTTTCATATTCGCCTGATCGCAATAGTTCAGTAGCCTTACTTCTTACTTCTGAAATTGTTGAAGTAGCATTTATAAAGTCCTCTGATAGCTGGGCTGCTTTTTGAGCTTTAAGCGTTAAACGCTTTTGCTCTTTTTCTAATGCTTGCATTACAAGCTTTTGGCCTAATCTCATTTGTCCTCCTTATTTACTTTTGCGCCGTAGCGGCTCATTTGTTCTAAATAGGCTTGGTGGTTTTGTTGCTCGCTCATTTCTAAGCCCTGGCGTTTTACTTCCATACTGCGGCTACGTTCTGCGGCGGTAGGCTGTACGATTTGCTCTAGTGAGGTGGTGAGCACTTGTTTTAAGTAGTTATGGTTTGCAAGCGGCTTGATGCTGGGTTGGCCTACTCGCTTTGCCATGATTGAGTTAGTGGTTTGTTCCATAGCGTGGCCCAGTGCGGCGATATTCTCGGTTAGGGCGAGTACTTCACGGGCTAGTTTTACTGCCCGTGTGGCGCTTAAGTCCTGCTTTGCTGGGCGAAACAGGGCTAAGTAACCTACTAATGCCTGGGCTGTGCGTTTGTTGATACTGGCGACGATGCTTAATAGCTCTTTTCCTGCGTCGTCTTGCACTAGTTGATCTAGGCTTAGGTGGCTTTTACACACGGGGCAACGGGTTAATTTCATTGGTGCTGATCTCAAATATGTCGCATACGGCTTGGTATGATTTATGGGGTACGGTGCTAAGTGGTATTGGCCGTGCATAAGTTTGCGTTGTTATTTCGTCAAAAAACGCTTCATACGCTTGCATTTTGTTTGTTTTTAAATGGGCTACCATTTCGCGTTTGTGCCA
This sequence comes from Pseudoalteromonas sp. S3260, assembly GCF_005886925.1. NCBI lineage: Bacteria > Pseudomonadati > Pseudomonadota > Gammaproteobacteria > Alteromonadales > Pseudoalteromonadaceae > Pseudoalteromonas > Pseudoalteromonas sp. S3260. Next base: position 7,528 of record NZ_PNCV01000034.1, on the reverse strand, counting down.
TTTTTTAAGCGGCTCTAGCACTTTTATTGCCTGTGTGAGCGTTAAAAAATGAGCGTGGTAACTGACGTTTGCCCCCACTTTTGCGCGGTTGAGCATACGGTTTACGTAGGCATCTAACGCGGTTTCTGAGCCATCACGGACAAAACTTTGTTTGTGCATGGTGATCCAAATAGCGCGGATTTTGTTTATTTCACCATGTTGCTTTGGTGATGATTTAGGGCTTAAACGGCGTTTACCCTTGGCTTTAAACCCTGCTTTTTTAAAGTGTTCTAACACTTGATTTAGCTCGGGCAGGCTCATTTGGCTGCATGACGTTTTACCCGCTGAGCCGAGTAATGCGGCGCGGTAGGTGTCGTCGTCTAGCCCTAGCTGCCCTTTTGCTATGTGAATTAGCTGTATTAGCTTTGCTTTAGTCATTTTTAAACTCTTCTAACTGCTCGCGTAGTGCTAAGTAACCTTGGCCGATGTCGGCGGCTTCTTCGGCTGTAAATACGCTGGTGTCTACTGCTAGCTTGTGTGAGCACTCTAAGAATTTAACTAGGGCAGCAAGCTGCTTTAGCTCTAATTCTGGTTTTACGATATAGGCCATGTGACCTCCTTTTGTTGTTTGCTGTTTATCGAAGTGCTTTTAGCTTTAGTTAAAACACTTTGATAAAAAGCCGCATCCGTGCGCGCTTTTGGGTTACTTAACTGGGTTGTGATATGCCTTTTTGCACTGGTGGGTTGATGCCAACCAGCTGGCTTTGCACTACAAATGTGATGTTTTGAAACACAAAGTTGATATTTACTGGCTCTTTGCTTTTAGCTACGAGGGTTACAATGCTTTGTAAGTCGCTATGTTCGTTTACTTGAATTGTTGGTTTAACTTCCATGGTTAGTGCTCCTTACAGCTTGGCTATATCAAGTGATATTGCGCGTTCTTGCTCGCCTATGGTTTCGTAAAAACGAATAAAGCGGGTTGAGTCTATGACTTGAATTGCATCGGCTATGATGTCCATGGCACGCTGCCATTTACCGCTTTCGTCGGTGATTTTAAGGCGACGCAAGCCAAGCACTTTTTGCACGCTCACTTTGCCTTTTTTATCAGTGGCAAAGGTTTGCTCAATAATAAGCTTCAAGTTTTCGTTAGCGTTTTCGCTCCACTCGTTTAGGCACTCGTCTATTAACTCTTTTGCTACTAGTAGCTCTGGGCCAAGCTCAATGCTTTCTTGCACTTGTAGCGTTACTTTTTGCTTGTGATCAAAACTGCGTAGTGTGACGTTGCCCTTTTTACCGCCCATTTCTACTGCGTACTCTTGGGCTAGTAAGCCCATGAATGCGTCAAACTCGCTCATTTGCTGCTTTTTAAATTCAGCAAGTTGATAGCTTTGTGCCTTGGCTAGTTCAATCGCTTTTTGTACAAATTCATGACGAATAATGTCGGCTGGGCGAATGCCTTTAAGTGGTACTTGTTGGCCCTTGTGATTGATTAAAAACTCTTGTGGCATGGTGGTTTATCCTTCTATAAACATAATGATTTGGCCGTGCAATTTTGCTGGGCGAACTTGGCGCGTTTGCCCGTTTTTGGTTTCGGTTATTACTGGTAAATGTGCTGGGGCTTTGCCTGCCACTTCGATGATGTGGCGGCTAAAACCTTTGTGTGAACTGATAACTTGCAGCCCTTGTTTTTGTAGCTCTATTAGTGTGTTACGTAGTTCCATGGTTATTTACTCCCGCATATTTTTGAGTGGGGGCAACCGTTACGGCATGCTCTATAAAGCGCTACACGCACATGATTGGTTGCTGCAAATTTTCTGTTTTGATGTTCTAAGCATTGGTTTACTGCTATATCGCCAAGAATTGGGCAATCAACTGTAAAAGCCATAAACACGCCCTCTACGCGTTGCTGTATTACGTGCGTAGAGGCTTTATACTTGTCGTTTACCACTTGGCTAACCGTTGCTTTACTGACGCCGAGTTTTTCAGCTACAGCACGCATCCCTTGCTTTGCTGTTTCTTCCTTTAAAACGTCTAACCAATTATTGGTAGTCATGTGCCTCTCCTAGCTTTACAGGGGCCATTTGCACGGGTCTACGTGTTACTGGCTTGAATTTGACTAATTTATTTGTATTGGCATCAAAAACGCCTTTGGTTTTAGGGATTGGCCGCTTGGGCCCTGTGTTTTTAAGCATTTTGTAAATAGTTGTTTCTCCTGCACGCTCAATTAATGAGCCTGAACGCGGGGCGTTTTTAACTACAAATATGTACCCTGCTTTTTTAAGTATTGAGATATATGAACGAGCTGATGACAGCGAGACGTCAGCGGTGCTTGCTACTTGGCCTGCGTCGAATTCATTTAAGATCCGCATTGATTGCCACATACGTTGCCTCCCTGAGTTTTTGTTTTTGTCACCACTGTTTACAGGCTGTTCGAACGGGTTGTAACTGGCATTTAAAACGCTGTAGTTAATGTCCTCATGATCAACATGCTCAGCAATTGCCTTTGCTGCGACTAAGCGCTTTGCAAAGGCTTTTAGGCTGTCTAATGTGGTGTGTTGTACTGCATCGCGCACTTGCTGCAATGAAAATCGTTTTAGGATTTTCATTGCTTGCCATGCGTCTTGTAATTGTTGGCGGCTCACTGGTTTGCTCCTACGCTTTTTTAAGGAAAAATTCTTTTGAGCCCCACTGCTGTAGGTCGATGCTTGTTAGGCCGTTTGCCAGTGCAAATGCCTCTACTTTTGAAAGCCCTGTGATGATGCGACGTACTTCGCCATCTGTATCACTAAGTAGCTGCTTTAATAAGTCGTCTTGAATTGTGAGCGTTGGCTCTATGACTGCATTAACGATGATTTGTAAGTCTTCAAACTGGGTTGGCATGAACTCTAACCACTCGCTAATACGGCTATAAAACTGCTTATGGCGTTGCAATTTACGGCGCACTGCTTCCATGCCAATTAACACTACTGGGCAGCTGGTTAAGTCGTGTATATCGCGTACACTTTCTAGGGCTTCTTTGTCGTTTAATAAGTAGTCTGCCTCGTCTATAAACAAGGTGCGTGGGTTTATAGACGTTGCCATGCTTTCAATGATGTAATTGAGCATGCCCTCTTTAGTGTGGATATCTGGGCCGCTTAGTTCTTTGACTATCTGGCGTAATAGCTGGGCTAATGTCATACCTGATGTAGCACGGATGTAGATGCCGTTACAGCGGTTTACCAGCCATGCCGTAGCGGTGGTTTTACCTAGTCCTGGCTCACCGTAAATTAAACCAATCCCAGGCACGCCATACGCGCGCTGAGTAAGCGATTCAACCATTAATTGTGTGGCTACTACATTACTTACGATTGCGATTTTAGTTTTCATGACTTATTCCTTTACTGTTTGTGTAATTGAGTTGGTGCAGCGGGTGCTGCGTTCATTTCTGTTAAAAGGTCATCTAGTCGTGCTGATAAGGCACGGTTTTGCTGCTCCCACGTATTAAGCCAGCCTGCATCTACATCACTTAACTGATTAGTTAAGCGCTGTTTTTTGTGGTACATGGCTTTATCACGGGTGTTATTGAATAACGGTGTTGGGTTTACATTGGCTGCGGCGGCTTCGTTTTCTAGCTGCTTACGGCGCTTTTCAAACTCGCTTAATTGCTCGTCGCTGTAGGTTGTGACAGGCTTGCTATCAAGTGCTTTTATAGCTGACTGAGTAATGACATTAGTGTGCTCAACTGATTGCTTAGGCAGTGTTGCCAGTGCTTTGTTTTGAGTGGTGTAATGGCTGAGTACTTCGTTTGCTATATCTGATACGTTTACTGATTTAGCGGTCTTTTTAAGCTCTTTTAGCTTGCGTGATGTTTCCGCTGCTTGGCTACGTTTTGCATGCTGTGCTACGTCTTGACGGGTCATACCAGCTGATTCAATTTCGTGGTCTGTTGCGATACAAATAAACTCGTTATTCATGCGATTAAATACGTAAATACGGCCTACGTTTTTAGGGTCCCATTTGCACAGCACTTCATCGCCTACTATTGCGCCAAGCTCAGGGGCAATATAGAACCCGCCACTTAACTTAATCCCCTCTTTACCAACTTTTCGTAGACCACGATTTGATGGTACTGGCTGTAGCATTACATCGAGTAAGCGCTCGTCTTTGATCACTTTGATTTGGTCGCGACTTGCTGCGAATAAATCGAACGGGGTTTTGTTACCTATGTTGCTGTGCGGCTTGTGGTGGTAGCGGTTGTCGATCCAGTTATCTACAAACGCTTGCAGCTGCTGCGCGGTCATGTTGATTTCAATGGCTGATTTATCTTTACCTTGCTTTGCTAATAGGCGCTGTGCAAAAGTTTTGCGCGCTTCGATTGCTTGGCGTTCTGATACGTTGTGACCGATATAACCTGTTAATAGCTCTGCTATATCGTGCGAGAACGTTTTGAAAAAACGCTCGATATATGGCTTTTCTTCACCGCTAAACGGGTTTGTTGTTTCGTGCTTTATGTCGAGTGCATCGAACACGCTGGTAATTTGAATTGAGGTGTAATCATTCCCGTTATCTGTGCGAGCAATTTCGGGAATACCCCAATCAAGTATTGCTTTGCGGATAACTAAACAAATACCGGTGCTGTCGCTGGTTGGATGAATAACAACTTTTGCACGGCGCGTACAAACGTCGATAATGCCGATCAACGAATGACGGCCATCAACGAGCATTACGTCAGTCGGGGTTGAATCGAATTCCCACAACTGGTTAATACGCGTAATGTTTTCGTCCATTTTACCCATCGCAGACATAAACTTGTTTTTCCAAGCATCTGGGTTTGCCATTTTGGTATAGAGCGCGCTGTTTTCGCGCTTCCAACGTGTTAGCCATTCACGGATTGTGGTTTCTGCTGGGATAGCTTTACCCTGGCTGTAAAAGCGAGCTATTAGCCCCTCTTTTACTTGCGTGGCTTTTACGTGTGGGTATTGGTAAATCATAGCGATGCAAAAATCGCTAAGCTCTGGATCAGAGTCGATGATTGATTTACCTGAGCGCTTAATTTTTACAGCAAGTCCTGCTATGCCTTTCTGTTGCACTGTTTTTTGCCAGCGGATCAATGTGATGCGAGAAACAGAAGGTATTAAGCTTTTGTAGTCTGCTGGAATATCTAACATGCCTTGGTTATAGCGTTCACTGAACAAGTCAAAACCAGCAACTTTTGCAAGGTTATTCGCACTTACAAAGTTTTCAGCTGCTTTTAAAATGTGATTTTTCGCACTTGCTTTAGGTGGGATGTTATCAAGCCCTGCTAACTGCTTTAGGTGCGCGTGCTTTTGCTGCGTTGCTTGCTCTTGATTAAAGCGATCACTTTGTTCATTTACAGCAAGATAGGCTTTTCCGGCTTCGGCTGCTGGGCTGGCTGTTTCTTTAAGTATTGCTTCTTTCACCTGCACACAAATGTGTGCAGGAAGATCAGCAAGTGCATACTTGCGTACTTTCCCACCTCGACCTTTTATTTCAGTAAAGGGCCAATTCTCATTTTTTGCTTTAATTTGAATGCTGCGCTTATTAACGAGCATATAAGCTGCAATTTGATGTGCTGTGTATAGTTCCATTACACACTCCTTTTGTTACTGCGACGTCCAGCTTTACGATTTGGCTTACCATCTTTACCATAGCGCTCAGGCCATATTTCAAAGGCGCTCACGCCAATAACTTCGGCAATGATTTTTTCAACTAATGGGTAAGGTCTATGCAGTGCAGTCTGCACAGCATTAGACGCATAGCCGCGACTAAATGAAAGTTGCCGACATGACCACCCTTCACTTTCTAGTGCTGCTTTTATTTCTGTTACCGTCCAGCCTGGACAATTTGCACGATCCATTTTACGCACCCTTTTATGTGTATTTTGTATTCATGCACACAAATATACGCATACAAAATTGTGCATACAAGCTTTATTTGCACACAATCGTGTGCACAAGATGTAGCGCATTGATTTTATTTGATATTTATTTTTATAAAGATATGTTCTGGCAGGATCGCGCTTCGCGCTTTCAAGTGCGAAAGGATCGCGGTTTGAAAAACTACACTTTTGTTGTTTTTATTTTGTATGCACTGAAATGTGTGTTTAAATAATTATTATGTACACCTTTTAGCAGATTATTAATAACGAGTATGGCTGCATTCAATCAGTATTTAAAAGCGCTTAGAGAACGCAAGTTCTTAGACATTGGCACTGTTGCTGAGCGCACCGGAGTGCATCGTAATACTCAATCTAAATATGAGGACAGCCGCGATCCTCCTCTTGATTATTTAGTTGAGTTTGCGGCCCTGGTTGATGTGCCGTTTATTGATATTTTATTAAAGCGATTAGATGACTCCAAAGCATCTCAGCGAGCTGTAAACCTAGCTATAAGCTCTTTAGAACCTGAAAAGTCAGGGGTTTATGAAGTTAAAGAGATTTATAAAACGTCGAATGAATTAATGCATGTCAAACTTAATGAGGTATCACACAAGCTGATCCCGACTGGTGCTACGGTTTTTATAAATACAAGTTCAAAAGCAATTGATGCTAATAGCATGTACGCGTTTCTTAACCCTATGAATGGTGAACATTTCGCTGCAAAGCTTGTACTTACAGCAACAAAGCTTAAATTGGTATTTGACAACACTGAGCGTAAAGACCTGGTCTTTAGCGTTGAAGGTGGCGAGACTGAATCACGTTATATTTTAAAAACATTAGGGCTTTTAGGTAAAATTGTAAAAGCTGAGCTTATTTTTTAATTTATCAATGTAAGCCGTGTTTATCGCGGTTTCGCACTTAAAATTATCATTTTTTCGCACTTTTTAAGATCGCACTTAATTTCACTTAAACTGAGCTTAAACCCTTATTTCTCCCGCGTTTTCCCATCTATTCTTATCTATTCCCTGTTTATCATTTAGATCTGTTAGTTACATGAAGGCGATATTTTCTTAGACTAATATCAGTGAGTAACACACTCAAACAGGTAGCTAACTCATTGATTGTTTTATTTTTGTACAAAGCATTGCTGCTGCAGTCAAAATTTATATTATGTTTTAGCGCTAGTTTTAGTTTACATAACTAATACGCATTTAGTTCAACCGTTTTAACGTTCCAAAATAAAAAGGAGCCATTTTTTTTAAATAAGTTAATTATCGCTTTATAAAAATACAGGAAATAGAACGCGTTTTTGCTATTAAAAGCCGTTTTCTTAAATTTTACTCATCACTTTATTGCCTCAAATTACAAACTTCATGCAAATATTGCCCTGTTTTTATAAAACAATATCACTGCGCTTTACTTAAATAGTGTTACAAAACGCGCAGATTGCACATAAAAACAACGAATAGACCTCTTTTTTGAATTTATGATCTTTTATATGTTGACACTTTGCTATGCGGTCATTAATATTTCGCCCCGTTGAAAGGCAAGACGCTTCCCCCTTAGCTCAGTTGGTTAGAGCGACGGACTGTTAATCCGCAGGTCCCCCGTTCGAGTCGGGGAGGGGGAGCCAAGTTTATGTTTATGATGTAGTTCCCCCTTAGCTCAGTT
>NZ_PNCV01000338.1:0-324 GCF_005886925.1 Pseudoalteromonas sp. S3260 | reverse complement strand
ACCCTGTTAGGCAAAGGAGTCAAAGTGGGTGATGCCGCACCGGATTTTCGTACCGTGAATGCCCAATTTGAACCACGCAGCTTAAATGATTACCAAGGCAAAGCGGTTCTATTGAGTGTAGTTCCGAGCTTAGACACTGGCGTGTGCAGTATTCAAACAAAGCACTTCAATGAAAAAGTGGCCAGCGAATTCCCTCAAGTCGCTATGTTAACCGTCAGCACTGATTTACCTTTTGCGCAAAAACGTTATTGCGCCGCAGAGGGAATTGACAAGCTAGAGACTCTCTCAGATGCAGTATGGCGAGATTTCGGTGAGCAGTATGGT
>NZ_PNCV01000337.1:0-318 GCF_005886925.1 Pseudoalteromonas sp. S3260 | reverse complement strand
GTTTAGGTCCGCGAGGCCCACCAATTCACAACGCTGCACGCGCTAACGGTCATTGCCATAATCTTCAGGATTGATAGCGCAGCTAGTATGGAAGTCTTGTGGGCTGTAATCTGGGAAAAATTTATCTCCATAACTGTGTCCTGCCGTGCCAACACCACTGCCCGCCGCCATGTGATTAATCAGGGTATCAACATAGATCTCCACGCCGGCCTCGCCACAACGCTGGCCCATATCAATGAACTCGCTGCGATTGCCACCGCGACTGGCGAGCTCATAACTGACCGGTTGGTAGCGAGTCCACCATTGGCTGCCTTGGAT
>NZ_PNCV01000336.1:0-224 GCF_005886925.1 Pseudoalteromonas sp. S3260 | reverse complement strand
CTTTCTTAACTGATGACCTAGTCGGCTCTTTGGATAAGCTAGATAAGAGCAATATCGCCACCTTGGACATTGTCGAGCATTACTACGACACTATTTTTGACCGGGTGCCTTGGGTCAAAGAGGACCGCGAGAAAATCAAGCAGCATCAAATTTTGGTCGATAGCCAAAAAGAAAACTGCTACTTACTACAAATTTTCACCAAGAACTTATTTGGCCCTATCTTC
>NZ_PNCV01000335.1:0-323 GCF_005886925.1 Pseudoalteromonas sp. S3260 | reverse complement strand
TAGAGCTGATGGAAGGCCGCGCATCCATGATGGCCAATGGCACCAGCTTAATATATTAACGCCTGATATAACCTCTTCATTATAAATACAAAAAAGCCCGCGAAAGCGGGCTTTTTATTGCTTAGTAAATCGTTACTTATGGTATTTACGGCTTAACTCACCTACGGCATTAATAAACGCACCAGCGTGCTCAGGGTTAACATCCGGAGTAATACCGTGGCCCAGGTTAAAGATATGTCCTGTGCCCTCGCCAAAGCCTGCAAGAATAGTTTCAACCTCTGAGCGGATGCGCTCAGGCGAAGCATGCAGCATAGACGGGTCCA
>NZ_PNCV01000334.1:0-335 GCF_005886925.1 Pseudoalteromonas sp. S3260 | reverse complement strand
TGGCTGCATCTTTAGCGGCGCGCGAGATGGGCGTGCGCGCGCTCACATCAGGAAATAACCAATGCATAATATAGGCGCTTACTAGGCTCACTGTTACTGCCAAAAAGTTACTAAAGATCAATGGGTATAAGCCCAAGCCGGTGGCGCTGTAACTGGCGAAATGTAGTTGAATGGATAGCCCAACCACACTCATGGCGCCGAATAGGAAGTGGGCACCGCGACTCATTTGATAAAATAACAATGCAAACATGGCAAAAGCCAGTATCGACATCAAGATCGGATGAAAACCAAATAAACCTTGCAGCACCAATACCGCAAAGCCACAAAACAATGCA
>NZ_PNCV01000333.1:0-407 GCF_005886925.1 Pseudoalteromonas sp. S3260 | reverse complement strand
AGGCTATACCGTATTAGTTGATTACGGCGCAGAAGATAGCTTGGGGCCACTGGTTGCTTTGAGCCTATTACGCGAACTAGGGCCGGTGGTGACGGCGCTGTTATTTGCTGGTCGCGCTGGTAGTGCGTTAACCGCCGAAATAGGCTTAATGAAAGCCACCGAGCAGTTAACGAGTTTAGAAATGATGGCTGTAGACCCGCTAAAGCGCGTCATTTCACCACGCTTTTGGGCCGGCATGATTAGTATGCCGCTGCTTGCGCTGATCTTCTCTGCTATTGCCATCATCGGCGCACATTTAGTGGGCGTAGATTGGCTTGGCGTAGACAGAGGCAGCTTCTGGTCTATTATGCAAGCGCAAGTGTCTTTCGAAAAAGACGTTCTCAACGGCCTGATTAAAAGCTTTGTAT
>NZ_PNCV01000332.1:0-273 GCF_005886925.1 Pseudoalteromonas sp. S3260 | reverse complement strand
GTATCACGCATAACTAACACAGGTTTCCCAAGGCTTGGCGCTTCTTCTTGCACGCCGCCAGAGTCAGTTACAATAAGGTGCGCACGATTCATTAAATAAACAAAGGGAAGGTAATCCAATGGCTCAATAAGTGAGATATTTTCCAAGCCTTGGAGCAGACGATTAACCGGCTCACGCACTTGCGGATTCATGTGCATAGGATAAACAATCCGGCTTTGTGGAAAGCGCTTAGCAATACGCGCCAATGCCTGACAAATACGCTCGAAGCCGCCA
>NZ_PNCV01000331.1:0-256 GCF_005886925.1 Pseudoalteromonas sp. S3260 | reverse complement strand
CAAAGCTGATTCGGGTAATAAAGCGTGTGTACCTACAAATTTACTTATGCGCTGGAATGATGGAAATTATTTTAAGTGGGTGGATCACAAAAAAAATATTTTTGAAATTTATGAAAAAGCTCATATTATAGTTTTGCCATCTTATAGAGAAGGCATGCCAAAAACACTTATTGAAGCCTGTGCTATGGGAAGAGCAATTATAACAACTGATGCGATAGGATGTCGCGAATGTGTAGATGAGGGTATTAATGGATTA
>NZ_PNCV01000330.1:0-324 GCF_005886925.1 Pseudoalteromonas sp. S3260 | reverse complement strand
AAAAGTGTGTGAGCGAATGGTTGCCAGTGGGCGGTTCTCAAGGTAGCGCCGGCCGACATTGGGAAAGGCTAAAAAGTCGCGAAAGTTGCGATAGCGGCCGCCTGGGATCAGGGCATCATAGCGAGTGATCCCCAAGCGCCGTCTTAGTGCTTTAAGCATCTCCCCGGGCAAGGCACTGTCGTACACTAAACGCACAGGCTCTGAGCGCAACCGCTGTTTTAGACCTTTTGACATTTTATCCAACAGGCCTTCTTCGATTTCATCGTCGAGGTTATATTCAGCATCACGGGTGAGCTTAATGGCGAAACCACGAATGGCGTCAAA
>NZ_PNCV01000329.1:0-264 GCF_005886925.1 Pseudoalteromonas sp. S3260 | reverse complement strand
TGCACAATAGCCAACAAACAATCCCCCTGCATAACACACAGGCCATAAACTGGGTTTTATCAGTATGGCCGTAACTGCAAGGTAATAAATAATAACCACTGTGATATCAAGCTCACCGGTGGAAAACCAAAGTACTGGGCCGAGCTCTATCGCCCCTTCTAACGTCGAGGATAGCGCCAAGTCCAACTGACGCAATAGCCACAGCATTGGTTCGCTGAACCCAGTTAATACCACGACAATCAGTAAAGGCAACAAAATAAAGCT
>NZ_PNCV01000033.1:0-86606 GCF_005886925.1 Pseudoalteromonas sp. S3260 | reverse complement strand
CGATTTACTCTTTGTTGCTCGGTTCTTACTTAGTCCACTAGGTTACAAACCTCGCGCCGCGATTAAACCGCTCCTAGTTTGAACAAATTGTAATCCGCAAAGGTCAACAGACCCTAATATTCAAGACACTAATAACGTGCCTTTATACATTTGCATTTGGCAATGAAAAGCATATTCACCCACTTTAAGTGCCGGCAGCTCAACAGTGTTATTCTCACCCATAGCGAGCGTTTTACTGATATCGAGTGAAGGAAACACCACCGTTTCGGCGCATGGAGCGCTGTCTTGTCGATTAAACGTCAGCGTTACTTTTTTATCAGCAGCCACTTTAATATGGGCAGGAGAATAAACGCCGTTATCAACCACTATCGTTATTTTGTTGTTATTACTCTGCACTTGCTTAGGTTTGTATAGCCAAAACCAGTATATAATAACCGCAATTAACAACGCGCCGAGTATATTGATCATCAACATAATGCTACTCCTATTTATAAAATTACGATTTACTGGGTTTAAAAAAGCGCAGGCGATTGGCGTTTGTGACCACAGTTAGTGATGACAACGCCATAGCAGCACCTGCAACAACCGGGTTGAGTAATATACCAAAGAATGGATATAACAGCCCCGCAGCAATTGGAATACCTGCCACATTGTAAATAAATGCACCAAATAAATTTTGCTTAATATTGACTATAGTGGCGCTACTAACCGCAATAGCATCGCCAAGACTCTGTAATGAACCGCGCATTAAGGTGATATCAGCGCTCTCAATCGCCACATCGGTGCCAGTGCCAATAGCAAACCCAACATCGGCTTGTGCCAGTGCAGGCGCATCATTTATACCATCACCCGTCATACCGACTATTTCACCTTTAGCTTGGCGTTTAGTTACTTCACTGGCTTTGTCATCAGGCATTACTTGGGCAATAAAGTCCTTAATACCGACTTTGTTAGCGACGGCTCTGGCGGTAGCTTGGTTATCACCGGTCAGCATAACAACATGGATACCTTTTTTTTGTAGACGTTTAATGGCCTCTGCTGAATCGTCTTTTATCGGATCGGCCACCGCTATAATGGCTTGTAGTTGGGTATCAATTGCAAAATACATTGGCGTTTTAGCGGCGCTGGCTAATTGCTCAGCTTGCTCTTTTGCCTCTGCAATACTGATATTGTGTTGGCTCATAAGCGCTTCATTGCCAAACAATAAAGTTTGCCCATTTAATCTGCCTGTAACACCTTGCCCCGTCACAGCGTTAAAATCGCTGACTTTTTCAATCGTGATATCTTCATTTTCAGCATAACTTACAATAGCTTGCGCTAAAGGATGTTCAGAGCCGTTTTCAAGACTAGCGGCAAGCTTTAGCACGTGTACTTTATCGCTGTCATTAAAATTAATGATATCGGTAACGGTGGGTTTTCCTTCTGTGATCGTGCCAGTCTTATCTAAAATCATGGTGGTTATTTTAGAGGTGGTTTGCAGCGCTTCTCCATTACGAATAAGTATTCCCGATTCAGCGGCTTTACCTATCCCAACCATAATTGACATAGGGGTTGCTAAACCCAGCGCACACGGACAGGCAATGATAAGCACCGTGGTCACGGCCACTACCGCATAAGCAATGCTCGGCTCGGGGCCAAAATTAAGCCAAGCAAGGCCCGCGAGCACTGCAATAATCATTACCGTAGGAACAAATACGCCGGATATTACATCGGCTAAACGCCCTATGGAGGGTTTAGAATTTTGTGCTCGTTTAACCATATTAATAATACTGGCAAGTGTGGTTTCACTGCCAATATGGGTGGCTTTAAATAGTAACGTGCCACTTTTATTAATGCTGCCTGCAACAATGATATCGCCCTCAATTTTGTTCACTGGCATAGGCTCACCCGTGAGCATTGACTCATCCACTGAGCTGCGACCTTCAATGACTTCACCATCCACAGGGATTTTTTCACCGGGGCGTACACGCACAGTCTCGTTTTTTAGTACCTCACTAATAGCTATATCTTGCTCTTTGTTATCACGCACTACCCGAGCGGTTTTTGGCTGCAAACCGATTAAGCGTTTTATCGCCTCAGAAGTACGACCGCGGGCTTTTACTTCAAAGGCAAGGCCTAGGCTAATTAAACCGATGATCATCGCTGAGGCTTCAAAATAAACATGCCTAGCCACCTCGGGTAGCACGCTTGGCGCAATGACTACCACCATAGAATACAACCACGCGGTACCTGTGCCCAACGCAATCAGTGTATCCATATTGGCGGTGTGGTTTTTAAATGACTGCCATGCGCCGTTGTAAAACTGTTTACCCGCAATGGCCATAACCACTAAAGTGACTATACCAACAATAAACCAGCCAATACGCTGCGCGTTGGTGGTGACACTCATATCAAAAATAAGCCCATACAACATAAGCGGAGCGCCAACGCCTAGCGCCAATACCATATTACGCATTAGCTTTTTATAGTGTGCGCTATCGGCTTTGGCTTTTTCATCTAACGCGTCTTGCTCCGACTCGCTATTCATTGGCTTAGCCTTGTAACCAATATTTTCGACTGCTTCAATCAGCTCTGCTGATGGCGCATTGCCTTCAACTTGCACACTGCGATCAGCAAAGTTCATTTCAACACGCTGCGCACCTGATACACTTTTTAGCGCTTTTTCTATTTTTGCGACGCAGCTGCCGCAATTAGCACCTTCAATTATAAAATTTTGCACTGTGTCTTTATTGTTGCTCATTTTGCTTCCTCGGAACTAACTTGCTCGTTAAGGGGATCTACAAAGGTCTCAATTAAACTACATATATCGGCACTTACAGCACCATCGCTTGAGTTTTCCCACTGTTTTACCGCAGCTTGCATACGCGTTCTTAGTTTGAGTGTTTCTTGAAATAGCCGCTCTGTTTCTTCGAGCCGTTTAGTTATTAATTGTCGTGTCAGTGGGCATGGGCAATTCCCTTGCTCCGATTGAGCAACTATTTGCTGAATATCTTTAATAGAAAAACCGAGTTGCCGTGCACTAATAATAAACTTTAAACGTTGTTGATCGTCTTTGGTATACACCTGATAGCCATTGTTTTGACTACGAATGGGTTTAAGTAGCTTTATACGCGTGTAGTGCCGCACTGTATCTTGGGTCACTCCCATGATTTTAGCTAGCTGTTTAACATACATAATTCACTCCATCGGGTTTTAATAGTGACATAATAAACCTATGTGTAACACACAGGTCAACCGCTATTTTAAAACTCAGGGAATGCGTTATCGGCACATTAAATAAGTGATTACGTTTGCTTAAAGAAGAGGAAGAATACAGCAGTCACAAAATAGTGACTGCTAGAAAATGTAGACGTTATTTTGCTACGACTTAGGTTAACTATAGTTTAGTTTGCTTCACTACGCGATTGTTTAAGTGCTTCACCTAGCTGCCCAGCAATCGCTTGAATCTCTGGCATAGCGTCTTGCACTAATGCTTGTGACATTTGCATAGACTGTTGCATCACCTGTGGCATTTTTTTCAAAATAGCTTGCCCTGACTCTGTTTTATAAAAATCGAGCATATCGCTAATCTCTTGCTCACTAAATTGCTTATCATAAAGGTTAACCATCATAGGCTGCATTTTTTGCCAGCTCATTTTGGTTTTTAGCACCTTAGTCATATCAGCATAATATTTGTCAAATATTGGCTTTTCATTTGGCTTTACCCCCATTTGCACCGACATATTTTGCATCATGCCCTCAACTTGAGAATACATAGAGTCAACCATGGCGTCCATATCCATCACCTCTACCAGCTCATCAATTTTTTGTTGCTTAGTAGTTTGCGCTGCATATAGGCTAGTTGAAAAAATAAGTAGTGATAAAAGTAATACCTTACCCATATTAATATCCTTTTTGTATTTGAATTTACGCCATACTCACATGTTCAATAAGTGTTGTAAATGGGAACAACCAAAAAAAAAAGCCGGATAACTACCATTATTTGGCTTTTTGTCGTTTGTTAGGGTTAATCTTTTTCGATATTATCGAGTCCTTTCGTTCCATCTTTGGCTTTTAACTTATGATGAATAGCGGTTTTAATTAGCATATAACCACTAATGGGCGCCGTGATTAATAAAAATATAGTGATTAATATTTCTTTTACGCTTAAGCCACTAGCTGAATTGGCAAAAAATACCATCGCAGCCGTGAGTATACTTGCCATCCCTAAAGTGGTTGCTTTAGTTGGCCCATGTAAACGCATAAAAAAGTCCGGCAGTTTCATTAAGCCAATAGAGCCAATTAAAATAAAGAGCCCACCTAACAACAGCAATATTGATACGATCCATTCACTTATCATTTTAATACCTTACTCAATTATATCGCCACGAAGTAAATACTTACATACTGCCACTGTACTTATAAAGCCTAACATTGCGATAAGCAAAGCAGCTTCAAAATATAAACCTGTTCCCATACTGATGCTATATAAAATAATCAATGCAATAACGTTAATATACATTGTATCGAGCGCCAAAATACGATCTGGTACTGATGGACCAATAATAAGTCGCCATAAATTTAGTAGTAATGACAATCCAACCATTGAAAAAACAATCAGTAATACTGTATCTAACATTGAAATATCTCCTTTAGGGGAGCTTCGTAGCGTGCTTTAATTTGTTTGATAAGTGCTTGCTCATCATCTAAATCCAACACGTGAATTAATAAATATCGCTGCGCTGGTTCATCATCTTCATTAAGTGACTTAATGAGAGGATAAACCTCAGCACTTACTGTACCCGGCGTTAAAGACACACAACTAGCTAAAATAGTAATTGGCATTTCATGCATTAAATCGATAGGCACTTTAACAAAACCTGGACGTAAATTTTTTGAAGGGCCCAGTATTAATAAGGCCACTTGTAAATTAGCCACAATAATATCGTAAAGCACAATAAGTAACTGCTTAAACGCCAAGCCAGGCTTTAATATGAGTGGTTGTGGATCTCTAAATGACATACTGAATAAAGGAATAAGCAGTGCTAACAATGCACCCAATATAATATGCCCTACAGACACACTGTTATTTAATAATAGCCATACTATAAATAAAAATAGACTACGAAACGGTGTGGGTAACCAACGAAAACGAGCTTCTAAGCGCATTACAGACCTCCCTTGAGTACCGCATTAATACCACCACTAATATCGTGAAGTTGTGTTGCTGTTTCAAGTGCATATTGCGTTGCCAAATCACCAAAAACAACCAACAGCACTGAGCTTGTGAGCAGGCCAACAAGTACGATAACTTGCAACGGATGTGCATTAGCAACATCAGCAGCCTCACCGCCTTTGTCTTTATGCTCCCAAAACAAACTCGTGCCTGCACGTGATATAGCAACAATTAACGCTAAGCTCATAATTAAGTAAACAGGCCAAAATACCAGTGCTTGCTCACTGTTTAAGGTGGTTTTTAAAATCCAAATTTTACCTACAAAACCTGAAAGTGGCGGCATACCTATGACGGTTAGTCCAGCGATAATAAAACACGCTCCCAACAAGAATGGTTGTTTAACTGCGCGTCCGCCAACTAATCTGTCGCCGGCTTTACCTCGCTGAGTTGCAATTAAATCAGCCAGTAAAAATAGTGCTGCAGTCACTAACGTTGAGTGCACCAAATAATACAATAGTGCAGCTGTGGCGTTTATATTTTGAAGTGCAACCAGTGCTACTAAAGTACCCACAGAAACCAGTACTAAGTTTGCGGTAAGCTTACGTAAATCTTGTGCTGCCAACACTCCGATTGCCCCAATCACTATAGTAGCAATGGCCAACGCCCATAGCCAAGACTGCGCCATATGCTCAAGTTCACCGGCTTGCTCACCAAATACCACTGTATATACGCGTAAAGTGGCGTAAACACCGACTTTGGTCATAATCGCGAATAATGCAGCAACCACAGGTGTCGCACTTGAATAGGCATTTGGGAGCCATAAATGCAGTGGTAATAGTGCACTTTTAAGGGCAAATACCACAAGCAATAGCAACCCGCCCGCTTTAGCTAAATAAACATCATCACCGGTTAACTGCGGTACTTTATTAGCCATATCAGCAATGTTTAGGGTACCCAATACCCCATATAAAATACCTAAGCCGATTAAAAATACACTTGAGCCAACTAAGTTTAAAATAACGTAATGCAGTGCTGCACGTGTTTTTGGTTTACCGCCGCCGTGCATTAATAGCGCATAAGAAGCAATTAGTAACACTTCAAAAAAGACAAAGACGTTAAATAAATCGCCCGTTAAAAACGCACCATTTACCCCTAATATTAAAAAATGAACCAAGGGATGGAAAAAGCTGCCTTGCTCGTCATCGCCGACACACCCATATAAAACCACACCAAGGCCTAAAAAAGCGGTTAAAGTAACCAGTAAAGTTGAGAGCATATCTGCTACCAGTACAATACCAAACGGCGCTGACCAGTTACCGATTGCATAAACAATAATCCCGTTATCTTTAACCTGAACCAGCAGTAATACTGTAATTACAAAGGTTAAAATAGCCATTAGGCTTGAAGTTAATCGCCGTGCAAATAAACTTTTGCCACACGGTGGCAGTAGCAGAATGATTGCCGCTAGCATAGGCATTAAAACAGGCAAAGATGCTAAATGCTGAATCATTTTCTCTCCTTGCGTTTACTTCTGGTTAGGGTGCCATCAACATGATCATTCCCTAAATCTGCTCGCCCTCGTATCGATAAAATAACCACAAACGCAGTCATGGCAAATCCTATCACAATAGCTGTTAATACTAAGGCTTGTGGCAGCGGATCGGCGTAATCAGCGCCAGTTCCAAGTACCACCGCTTTATTGATAGTTAAGCGCCCTGATGAGAATAAAAACAAATTAACCGCGTAAGAAATCATTGTCAGCCCCAATACCACTGGGAATGTGCGCGCTCTTAATAATAAAAACACACCACAGGTGACTAGCACGCCAACGCAAGATGCGTATAACAGTTCCATTAAATATTTACCTCTTCTTTCTCTGCGTTCGCTGTCATATTACCTAAGCTCGCAAGGATCATTAGCGTCGCGCCAACGACGGTTAAGTACACGCCCAAGTCAAATACAATGGCGCTAGCTAGCTCTGTTTTGCCAACAAACGGAATATCAAAGTAATCAAACCAAGTAGTTAAGAATGGTTTATCGAAGAACCAACTTCCGACACCCGTAAACATGGCAATAGCGATACCTGATGCAATAATTTTTCGATAGTTAACATCAAAACGTTCATTAATCCACGCAGTACCATGTGCCATATATTGTAAAATAAAGGCAATAGAGGTCACGAGGCCGGCAATAAATCCACCGCCCGGTAAGTTATGACCACGTAAGAAAATATAAGCAGACACTAATAGCGCTAATGGTAGTAAGCTTTGAGAAATACAAGCCAATAAAATAGGATGGCGATCTTTAGACCATGGACGCCCTTCACTATCGCTCGCTGGCATATAAAGTGGAATTCTTGATAACAGTTTAAATATGCCCAGTGCGGCAATCCCTAACACGGTGATTTCACCTAAGGTATCAAAGCCCCTAAAATCAACTAAAATAACGTTAACAACGTTAGTACCCCCACCGCCTGTTTTAGCATTAGCAACAAAGAATTCAGAAATTGAATTAAGAGGACGGGTCAGTAATGCATAACAAATACTGGCAATAATGATCCCCACGGTAGAGGAGATAACCACATCACGTAAAATACGCAACGAGCTTGACTCTCTTGGCGTGCTTTGAGGTAAGAAAAACAGTGCCAACATTAATAGTATAATAGTGGCTACTTCTACAGTAAGTTGCGTTAAGGCCAAGTCAGGCGCTGAAAAACGGGTAAACGCCACCGACACCATTAGTCCCACAATCGACAGCATTAATAACGACACCATTCGAATTCGATGCCAAATAACGGTAGCAATTGCACCAATAATCAGTAGCCCTGCACCTATAGCATTTTGAATATCAACTGGGGTGTTAGGTACACTGCCCGCTAGCTGTTTCATTTCAAATAATGGCCAACCTGAGGCAAGTAATACAACGCCTAACATAATAAATACATAGCGTTGTAATGAGCCATTTTCTGTTGATTGGATTTTGTTTTGACACCAATTAACCACAACCGCTAAAAAACGCTCGAAGATTTTTTTAGCGTTAAAAGGAGGTAACGACGCTTGGAACTGAAATAAGTACTTACGATTGACGTAAATAAATAAACCACCAATGACCGCCATACCACTCATAAGTAGAGGTAAATTGAAACCGTGCCAAATAGCTAGCTTGTACTCAGGCATAGCTTGACCAAGTACGGCCAATGAGGCAGCCGATAAAATACCATCTACTGCAAAGTGCGGAAAAATACCCACTAAAATACATAGCACCACTAAAATTTCGATAGGCACACGCATATAACGTGGCGCCTCATGAGGGGTGCGTGGTAAGTCTATCGGTTCACCATTAAAGAACACGTCATGAATAAAGCGAGATGAGTACGCTACCGACAGCGCACCTGCAACGGTTGCCAGCACCGGGATTAGCCACGACATAGAGCCAAGTACTTGCTGATGCAGTGTCTCAGCAAAAAACATTTCTTTTGATAAGAAACCATTTAACAACGGTACACCTGCCATAGCGGCAGCAGCCACCATCGCCAAGGTTGCCGTATAAGGTAAGTAGCGCCACATGCCATTGAGTTTGCGCATATCACGAGTCCC
This sequence comes from Pseudoalteromonas sp. S3260, assembly GCF_005886925.1. NCBI lineage: Bacteria > Pseudomonadati > Pseudomonadota > Gammaproteobacteria > Alteromonadales > Pseudoalteromonadaceae > Pseudoalteromonas > Pseudoalteromonas sp. S3260. The sequence continues at coordinate 77,855 of NZ_PNCV01000033.1, read as the reverse complement.
GGTTTCATGATCAATAATGCCGGTTGCCATAAATAACGACGCTTTAAACGTCGCGTGGTTAATAATATGAAAAATAGCGGCTACGGTTGCAAGTTGTGTGTCTAGGCCGAGTAATAGAGTAATTAGGCCTAAATGACTAATTGTTGAATAGGCTAACAAACCTTTTAAATCATGTTTGAATAACGCGATATAAGCGCCAAATAATAACGTGGTTAAACCGGTCAAACCGACTAATAAAAACCAAGTGTCAGTTCCCGCCAGTGCTGGATAAAAACGCGCAAGTAAAAAGATACCCGCTTTTACCATAGTGGCAGAGTGTAAATACGCACTTACCGGCGTAGGTGCTGCCATGGCGTGGGGTAACCAAAAATGAAACGGAAATTGTGCAGACTTGGTAAAGGCGCCTAGTAATACTAGCACCAGCGCTAATTCGTATAAATCATGTGATTGAATAATCGCTTTGCTAGCTAAAATAGTGTCTAGGTTGTAGCTTCCAACAATATCACCTAGCAGCATTAAGCCGCCCAGTAATGCTAAACCACCCGCACCGGTTACCGCCAGTGCCATACGCGCCCCCTTGCGCGCCTCTGATTTATGCCACCAGTAACTGATCAACAAGAACGAGCTAATACTGGTTAGCTCCCAAAATACCCATAACTGAATCACATTGTTTGACATAACAATGCCCAGCATGGCGGTCATAAATAACATTAAGTAACTAAATAGCTTTGGCAGTGAATCGTTTTGACTTAGGTAATAACGGGCATACAAAATAACCAGCAGCCCTATTCCTAAAATCATAAATAAAAACAGTAAACTCAAACCATCTAAGCGTAAGGAAATATCCAGCCCTAAAGCAGGTATCCACTGCGCGCTAAAACGAATGGTTTCTCCCGCGAGAACCGCAGGCGCATGATAAAGTGTAATTGCAAGCGCGGCTAAAGGCGCAATAGCCGTTAGGCTCGTTGCCTGATTTCGAGAAAGTTTGCCGGTGCATGCAGAAATAACACTGCCTAATAAGGATAACAGGGGTATCCAGAGCAAAGTCATAATGAAGGGCCTTTTTGAATCATAAAGTTTATCAATTCGCTACTTGTTATTATTAAATACCAAAGTGACTTGGGTATACGTTTTATATCTGTTTTTTAACAACATTAATACGTACAGTTATACTGATAAACACGGTTTTTGTCTATAGAAAGCGCTTCTAGCGGGGCAATAATCAAACAAAAAAGTCTATAAATTAATGAACTGGGATAAAACCGGCTCAGCTTTTAAGCAGTTTTAATAGGCTCATATAATCATTGGTTAAACAACCTAAAAGCACTCTATTTAATGATTAAAAGCGCGGGAATAAATCTGCATGTTGCTCTATATGAGTTTGCCACAAAGCCCGATATTGCTCTGAAAGTCCAACCTGTTGATATTGCATAATAGACCACTGTGCGCTTGGCTTATAAGCAACACCTCCTTGCTGACAGCTTTTGCTTTTGTGCCATCCTTTTGGCGCATCAGTGTTATGAGCAATAAACAAGTTAGGGGCAACCAACCCCTCAAGCTGACAAAGCCAAGCTTGTTTTTTTGCTGGTAAAGCATATTCATCTTCAAAACCATTAAAGTGCATTAATTCATGTAAAAATACTGCATAATTAGCCTGCGAGTTAATATGCATTAAGCCCTGATGCACATTGGCAGTACCTTGCTTGGGCATCATAATCGCAAAATCGAATCCTTTAGGAAGCCGCTGCTTAAGTGATGACTGTTGCCAATCGCACTGCGCAAGCGTTGCTTTAGTGCTGTTACAAGCAATTGCATTACCAACATATATAGGCTTTGAAAAACAAAAGGTATTGAGACTCGGCTCTGGGTTTTGAAAGTACGCGTTACGAAATTGATTGAGCCTGTATAAACCATCACGGTGATCGCTCAGCATTAGCACATTAAATGTGCATTGCTTTTGTATCTCAATTTGCTCGCTCGCTACCAAAAACCCTAATTTATTCATAAATGAGTGATTTAATGCATCGAAGGGAGCACGCTGTTGTAACTGTAAATGATAAAAGGCATCCCCTTTAGGTAACTTATTGTGAGCTTTTAATAACGCTAAATCTTGCCAGCGCTGTTGAGAAAGCAATGAAGCTGCGAGATGTTTTTGTTGTTTAATTGTTATCTCATCGAGGCTTGCTTGCCAAAAGAGCTTGGCGGTTTCAGTTTGATTATTGGCTAATAATGATAACCCATAGCCGTATTGTGCATGGGCTATTTTATTGCGTGCTAAGGTGGCTAATGAGGTCGGGGGGAGTTGTAAAATATGCGATGCAAAGTAACGAGGGAATTGCCAATAACTGTCAATCACATTGGCCTTGGCATGTAATACTTGCCAAAAGCCAATGCTATTTTGTTTATTACTCGAGCCACTAATAACGCTGGCGCACAGTAATAAAGCACTTAGTTTTAAATAATTAGCCCGCGCTTTCACTAGCCATCAACTCAAGCTCTAAACGTGCATATTTATATTCTATAAATTCATGAACGTTCGTTGCCAGCGCCAACTTAAAGTAATCTGTTGCAATTGAAAGCTCACCTGCGGCTTGGTGCTGTTTAGCTAAGTAAAAATAAGCTTCACATAAACGTTGAGCATATTCTTGTTGTGAACTTATACCATCGGCTATGCCTGAAAAAAATGCTTTTTCACTCAAATCACCCACATACAAAGCAATAAGCTGATACGCCCATTCATTTTCATCAAGGGCCGCCGCATTAGCTTTTAACGCAGCGATTGCCGCGGTTTTGTCTTGTGCTGCTTGAGCTAAATAAAGCCACAATACACGATAAGGGTCATTAGGAGAGCGCTGTAAAAACGTTTTAAAGTCATCTTTTGCAAGCGTCGCTCTATCGCCGTAGTACAAGGCAATACCACGATTTAAATACGCATATTCATGTTCTTGGTCTAACTCTATGGCTGAATCAAAATACTCGTATGCTTTTTCGTATTGCTGCATCAAGGTATGCTGAATACCCAAAAAGTTATAGACTTCAGCCAAATCAGGCTTAAGTTTAACCGCTCGGTTAAAATCAATTCGCGATAAAGTGGTCATGCCTAAGCTATCAAACAGTACTCCACGGTCATAATAGAGCTTTGCTTGTTGTTCTGTACTTAAGTCTGCTCTATTTAATAGCTCTGAAAAACGTGCAATGGCAATTTCATTTCTAAAATCTGATGCAAGCGGTGCAGTAAATGGCACATTAATAATAGCAGCGGGTTTAGTAGTAGCCTGACAAGCGCTTAAAGACAAAATAGCAAAAGATGCCAAGGCTAAATGTTTAAGTCTCATTAAAATCCTTAATACCGAGGTAAGTAGCAAATAGATAAGACATAAGCTGTCTTGTAAGGTTCATTCTTGTTATATGTTACTTAACGTCTTGAACACAATAGGTTGCTAACATTAAAGCATAAAAAAAGGGGCTAAACAGCCCCTTTTTATACTATCCAGTAATTATCTGGATGAAAGATTAGCAATTACGCGTCTTTAGACTCGTCAGCTGCAGATGCTGCTGATTCCATTGCTTCTTTAATACTTAGACGTACACGGCCTTGACGGTCTACTTCTAGTACTTTAACTTTAACTTCTTGACCTTCGCTAAGGTGATCAGCAACGTTGTTAACACGCTCAGTGCTGATTTGTGAGATATGCACTAGGCCATCTTTACCAGGAAGAATGTTTACAAACGCACCGAAATCAACGATACGTACCACTTTACCTTCGTAGATAGTACCTACTTCAAGCTCAGCAGTTAATTGCTCAATACGGCTAATTGCATTTGCTGCACTTTCACCGTCTGTAGCAGCAATCTTGATTGTACCATCATCACCGATTTCAATCGTAGTACCTGTTTCTTCAGTAAGCTGACGGATAGTTGCGCCACCTTTACCGATAACTTCTGCGATTTTCTTCTGTGGGATTTGCATCGTGTAAATACGCGGTGCAAACATAGATAACTCTTCAGAAGGTGCAGAAATCGCTTCGTCCATCACACCTAGAATGTGTAAACGAGCTGCTTTAGCTTGCTTAAGCGCGATTTGCATGATTTCTTGCGTGATACCTTCAATTTTGATATCCATTTGTAGAGCAGTGATACCGTTAGTTGTACCCGCCACTTTAAAGTCCATGTCACCTAAGTGATCTTCATCACCTAAGATATCTGAAAGTACTACAAAGTTTTCTTCTTCTTTAACTAGGCCCATCGCGATACCCGCAACAGAAGCTTTAATTGGTACACCCGCGTTCATAAGCGCTAGAGACGTACCACAAACCGATGCCATTGAAGATGAACCATTTGATTCTGTAATTTCAGATACAACACGAATTGAGTAAGGGAACTCAGTTAATGTTGGCATTACAGCTTGGATACCACGCTTAGCTAGGTTACCGTGGCCGATTTCACGACGCTTAGGAGAACCTACAAAACCCGTTTCACCTACACAGAATGGAGGGAAGTTGTAGTTAAGCATAAAGTGGTTTTTGTGCGTGCCAGTTAAATCATCGATTAACTGTGAGTCACGTTCTGTACCAAGTGTTGCTGTTACTAATGCTTGCGTTTCACCACGTGTAAAGATTGCAGAACCGTGAGTACGTGGAAGTACACCAGTCATTACATCTAGTGCACGGATCATATCTGGTTCACGACCATCGATACGTTTTTCGCCAGCAGCGATACGGCCACGAACGATTTTCTTCTCAAGTGAACCGAATACTTTACCTACTTCTTGCTTATCAAGCGTTTCGCCTTCAGCAAGTTCGCTAGTAAGCGCTTCAACTACGGCATCTTTTGCTGCAGTTAATGCTTCTTTACGCGCTACTTTATCAGTAATACGGTAAGCTTCGCCTACTTTATCAGCAGCAAGTGTTGCTACTTTCTCTTCTAATGCAACGTTTTTCTCAGGTGCAGTCCAATCCCAAGTAGGCTTGCCTGCTTCTGCTTTAAATTCGTTGATTGCCTTGATGATAGACTGTGATTGCTCATGGCCGTATACAACCGCGCCTAGCATTACGTCTTCAGCAAGTACGTCTGCTTCTGATTCAACCATAAGTACGGCGTTATCAGTGCCAGCAACAACTAAATCAAGTTGGCTTTCTTCAAGCTCTTTTAGTGTTGGGTTAAGTACGTATTCACCGTTGATGTAACCAACACGTGATGCACCAATTGGACCGCTGAACGGGATACCAGAGATAGCAAGTGCTGCTGATGTACCAATCATCGCAACCATATCAGGTTGGATTTCAGGGTTTACAGAAACAACCGTCGCGATAACTTGTACTTCGTTTACGAAACCATTTGGAAAAAGTGGACGAATTGGACGGTCAATAAGACGTGCAATTAGCGTTTCGCCATCGTTAGGACGACCTTCACGCTTAAGGAAACCACCTGGGATACGACCTGCAGCGTACATACGCTCTTGGTAGTTAACTGTTAGTGGGAAAAAGTCTTGGCCTGGTTGAGCTTCACGCTTACCAACAACCGTTACGAGTACTGACGTGTCGCCAATGCTTGCTAGTACTGCGCCGTCTGCTTGACGAGCGATAGCACCTGTTTCTAGCGTCACTGTGTGTTGACCTAGTTGAAATTCTTTTATAATTGCTTGCACTTAAAATATTCCTTAAATGTATTTTTAGTATTAATTAAGTTTTCATCAAAGTACCAATTACAGTACATAATTGTATTCAGTTGGAAATCAATTAAGTACTACAATTGGCAATGATGTAAATAACCGTAGATAAACCTTTTTATCTACGCGCCATAGTATATAACAAAGTCAGGTAAAATTGCGAGCTTAGCACCGAGATAAAATAGTGCTTGCAGCAATGTCAAAAACATTCGCTTTGTGAAAGATAATAGTATGGCTTTTATTCGATATTTCAAGGGGTTTACTGAGAAGTACTGGGGAAAGCGAGAAAATTCAGACACAAAAAAAGGAGCTAAAAAGCTCCCTTTTTGATAATCAAGTTCTTAGCGACGTAGGCCAAGCTCTTTGATTAACGCAGTGTAACGCGAGATATCTTTACCTTTAAGGTAATCAAGCAGTTTACGGCGAGTGCTTACTTTACGAAGCAGACCACGACGTGAGTGGAAGTCATGCTTGTGATCAGCAAAGTGACCTTGAAGCTTGTTGATATCAAAAGTAAGTAATGCTACTTGTACTTCAGGTGAACCAGTGTCGCCTTCAGCGCGTGCGAATTTAGCAATGATATCGATTTTTTCTTGATTGCTTAGTGACATAATAACTCCAAAAGTTAAATTTAATAGGTGCTTTAGCCGATCACTAATTCAGCCAAAACGATTAAGCGGGCGTATTCTACCAATTATCAGCATAACTACAAGTTAAACTTTACTCTGGTTGCTGATTAGACAAGCCACGTTTTGATTTTAGATGGCCATCAGGATTACGTTCACCAGTACCAATAAAAATTCCGTCAGCCAGAACTTTTATTGCACCTTCAGGTAATTCTTTACCTAGCACCACAGCTTGACCATGGCTAAATGCTATTCCCTGCTCTTTAGTAATTTCCACAACAGGTAAATCAACTAACGCGGTATCCATTGGCAATAATAGTTCGTCAAGGTAAGTAGAAGGCGCAACGTCTTGTTCTTTCGCTTGATTTAATAACGTTTCTAACTGCTCAAGTGTGACCATTTTATCTGCTGGGTAATGCCCTACAGCACTACGATGCAGCATAATCACATGCGCGCCGCAGCCAAGGTTTTCACCTAAGTCATCAACAATAGTACGAATATACGTGCCTTTAGATACATGGGCAGTCATTTGGATTTCGTTGTTTTGCTCATCAAACTCATCAAGCGTTAAGCTAAATACGTTAATTTTTCGACACTTACGAGGGACTTCTATGCCTTCGCGCGCGTATTTATATAAAGGCTTGCCTTCATATTTAAGCGCTGAGTACATTGATGGGTATTGATCTGACTCACCTAAAAATTTAGCAATTTCCTGTGTAAGCAGTTCAGCAGTAACATTAACATCACGCGTTTCGACCACTTCACCATCAGAGTCTGACGTGGTAGTACGCTCACCCAGTTTTGCTCGCACAACATAGGTTTTATCTGTATCGAGTAAAAACTGGGTAAACTTAGTGGCTTCACCAAAACAAATAGGCAGCATACCGGTCGCAAGCGGATCGAGCGCACCAGTGTGCCCTGCTTTTTGAGCAAAATAAATACCTTTCGCTTGCTGCAGTGCTTTGTTTGATGAAATACCTTCTGGTTTGTTTAACAACAAAATACCATCAACTGGACGGCCTTTACTGCGTCTTGCCATCAGTCTTTAGTGCCTTCTTCGCTATCTGTTTCATCATCAACATGCTTAGCATTATCTTCACGAATGATAGAGTCCACTAAGTTAGAGATTCGCATCCCTTCCATTAATGAATTATCAACCACAAATTTAAGCTCAGGCATGATACGCGCACGAATACGTTTACCTAGCAACGAGCGGATATAACCGGTTGCTTCGTTAAGTACTTTGGCACTTTGTTTGGCTGCATTTTCATCTTCAGTGTTAAACACGGTGATAAAAACTTTGGCATAAGATAAATCGCGCGATACTTCTACCGCGGACACTGTCACCATGCCCAAGCGTGGATCTTTAATTTCGCGTTGTAAAATCACCGCAATTTCTTTTTGAATTTGCTGAGCAACACGATCAGTGCGAGAAAATTCTCTCATTTCACTTTCCTAAAATTATAACTTATTAAAAAATAATAATAAGCTAACTAAATAATGGATACACAAATGGGGGCTGAGCCCCCATTTAAAATCTTAGCATAGGTTATGTTGGGCTATCGAGGTACAACCTTGAATGTCCAACACCACCTAATAACAATTAAAGAGTACGTTGTACTTCAACTGTTTCAAATACTTCGATTTGGTCACCAACGCGAACATCATTGTAGTTCTTAACGCCGATACCACATTCCATGCCGTTACGAACATCAGCAACGTCATCTTTAAAGCGACGTAATGACTCAAGCTCGCCTTCGTAAATAACCACGTTATCACGAAGTACACGAATTGGTGCGCTACGCTTGATAGTACCTTCAGTAACCATACAACCGGCAATTGCACCAATTTTTGGAGACTTAAATACGTCACGTACTTCAGCAAGACCAATGATCTCTTGTTTAAACTCAGGAGCAAGCATACCAGACATGGCTTGCTTAACTTCTTCGATTAGCGCGTAGATTACGCTGTAGTAACGAAGATCTAGGTTTTCAGAGTCAATCACTTTACGCGCTGATGCATCAGCACGAACGTTAAAGCCAACCACAATCGCGTTAGACGCTGCCGCAAGAGTTGCATCAGTTTCAGTGATACCACCAACACCAGAACCAACAATCTTCACTTTTACTTCATCAGTAGAAAGCTTAGTTAGTGAGTCTGAAATTGCTTCGATTGAACCTTGAACGTCTGCTTTAAGTACCACGTTAACTTCAGATACGTCGCCTTCAGTCATGTTCGTAAACATGTTTTCAAGCTTCGCTTTTTGTTGACGCGCTAGTTTAACATCGCGGAATTTACCTTGACGGTAAAGTGCAACTTCACGTGCTTTACGCTCGTCTTTAACTACTGTCGCTTCATCACCGGCAGCTGGAATACCAGACAGACCTAAAATCTCAACTGGAATAGAAGGACCGGCAGACTTAATGTCTTTACCGTTTTCATCGCGCATTGCACGAACACGGCCGTATTCAAGACCACATAATACAATGTCACCTTGATTAAGCGTACCTGACTGAACAAGGATAGACGCAACAGGACCACGGCCTTTATCTAGACGTGATTCAATAACAACACCTGCAGCCATACCTTCGGTCGGCGCATTTAACTCTAAAAGCTCAGATTGCATTAATACAGCTTCTAGCAGGTCATCAATACCTAAACCAGTTTTTGCTGAAATGTGCACGTACTGTGTATCGCCGCCCCACTCTTCTGGGATAACGTCTAGCTGAGCTAGTTCGTTTTTAACGCGATCTGGATCTGCGCCTTCTTTATCCATTTTGTTAACAGCAATAATTAAAGGAACGCCAGCTGCGCGAGCATGCTGTACCGCTTCTTTAGTTTGTGGCATTACGCCATCATCGGCTGCAACCACTAGGATTACGATATCAGTTGCTTTTGCACCACGAGCACGCATTGATGTAAATGCGGCGTGACCCGGAGTATCTAAGAAAGTGATCATGTTGCCGTTAGTTTCAACGTGGTATGCACCAATGTGCTGTGTAATACCACCGGCTTCGCCTGATGCAACTTTAGCTGAACGAATGTAATCAAGCGTCGATGTTTTACCGTGGTCAACGTGACCCATAACAGTTACTACTGGCGCACGTGGCTCTGACTTACCATCTTCATGGCGGTCATTAAGTACTGTTTGCTCTAATTCGTTTTCTTTAACGATGATAACTTTATGGCCCATTTCTTCTGCTACAAGTTGCGCAGTTTCTTGGTCAATAACTTGGTTAATAGTAACCATGTCACCCATTTTCATCATAGTTTTTACAACTTCAGCACCTTTAACCGCCATGCGTGATGCAAGCTCAGCAACTGTAATTGTTTCACTAATACGCACTTCGTTTTTAACATCAGCCGTTGGTTTTTGGAAACCGTGCTGTAATGACGCTGGCGCTTTTAGCTTACCTTTTTTACCTTTAGACGCTGCAAATTTATCTTTTGCTGGCGCTTTTTTCTTTTTCTTCGCACGGCGTGAGCCTTGCTCTTCGCGAGCATCTGCTACATCTTCTGCTTCACGTGCGTAAGTTGAAGTCGTAAGGTGGTGATCCGCGGTTTCTTCGCGTTTCTTACGTTCTTCTTCTTCTTTCTTCCAGCGTGCTGAATTCTCTTCAGCTAGCTTTCTTGCCTCTTCTGCTTGACGTTTCGCTTCTTCTTCAGCTTTCTTCAATGCGGCCTCTTCTGCTTCTTTTTGCAGACGCTCAGCTTCGATGCGATCTTTCTCAGACTTAGCACTTTGCTCAGGGGTCATCTGCTGTTGTTTCGCTTTACGCTCAGCATCTGCTTTGCGTTTAGCTTCTTCTTTGGCTTTACGATCAGCGTCTTCTTTCGCTTTACGTTCTGCCTCTTGTTTCGCTTTCAATTCTGCGGCTTCTTGTTCAGCTTTTTGCTGCTCTTCAAGACGCGCTTTTTCTTCAGCGGCTAGACGTTGCTGTTCTTGCTCTTGCTCAACAGCACTTTTTTTCACGTAAGTGCGGGTTTTGCGAACTTCAACTTGCACAGCCTTTGCTTTACCCGTAGAGCCAGTCACACTTAATGTGCTTTTGCTCTTACGTTGCAATGTCATACGCGCTGGACCTTCAGATCCAGTACCGCCATGTTGCTTGCTTAGGTGATCAAGTAACGTTGCTTTTTCAGCTTCTGTTACATTATCGCCTGCTTGTTTAGTAATACCGGCTTGTGAAAACTGCTGTAGCAATTTATCAACAGTTGTACCTATATCACCGGCTAGTTTTTCAACATTTACTTCTGCCATAGTCTCTAATACCTCCGTTAATAAATTACTCGTCTGCAAACCAACAAATATTACGTGCAGCCATAATTAGCTCGCCCGCTTTCTCTGAAGATAGCTCTGTAATATCTACAAGCTCATCAATGCCTTGCTCAGCTAAGTCTTCAAGTGTTACTACACCCTTACTTGCCATAACAAATGCTAAATGACGCTCTAAGCCTTCAAGCGCAAGTAAGTCTTCAGCAGGCTCAGCGCCTTCTAAGCTTTCTTCCGTTTTAAGCGCTTTCGTTGTTAATGCATCTTTTGCACGTGAACGTAATACGTCCACTGTTTCTTCATCTAAGCCGTCGATTTCTAAAAACTCTGAAGCCGGAACATAAGCAACTTCTTCAAGTGTTGAGAAACCTTCGTTGATAAGTAATGATGCAAATTCGTCATCAATATCTAAGTTTTCAGTAAATAAGTTAATTAACTTATCTGACTCAGCTTCGTTCTTAGCGCGCATTTCATCAACGGTCATTACGTTTAATTCCCAGCCAGTTAATTGGCTTGCTAAACGTACGTTTTGACCATTACGACCAATAGCTTGTGCTAAGTTATCAGCTTCAACAGCAATATCCATTGAGTGTGTATCTTCATCCATTACGATTGAAGCCACTTCTGCTGGTGCCATTGCGTTAATAACAAACTGTGCAGGGTTGTCATCGTAAAGTACGATATCAACACGCTCACCGCCAAGTTCTGACGATACCGCTTGAACACGTGCGCCACGCATACCAACACACGCACCAACAGGGTCAATACGCTTATCGTTAGATTTAACCGCGATTTTAGCGCGTGAACCTGGATCACGTGCTGCAGCGCGTAATTCAATCATTTCTTCGCCAATTTCTGGCACCTCAATGCGGAATAATTCCATCAGCATTTCTGGTTTAGAACGGGTTACAAATAATTGTGCACCGCGTGCTTCAGGCTTCACTTCATATAAAAGACCGCGGATACGATCACCCGGGCGGAAGTTTTCACGTGGCAGCATGTCGTCACGATAAATAACCGCTTCTGCGTTGTTACCTAAATCAAGTACGATTGCATCACGGGTTGCTTTTTTAACAACACCCGTTACCAGCTCGCCTTCTTGATCTTTATATGCTTCAACGACTAAGGCGCGCTCTGCTTCACGTACTTTTTGTACGATTACTTGCTTAGCCATCTGTGTTGTTATGCGGTCAAATTTAATTGATTCAATCTGCTCTTCTACGTAGTCGCCCATTTTCAAGTCAGGTTCTTCAACTTGAGCAGCTTCTAACGTGATTTCGCTGTATGGATTCTCTAAAGAACCATCTTCTAAAACTTCAGCTATTTGCCAGCGACGGAAGGTATCGTAATCGCCGGTTTTACGGTCAATTGCAACACGTACATCAATTTCACCATCATGCTTTTTCTTTGTCGCTGTCGCTAATGCGAACTCTAGAGCTTCAAAAATCTTTTCTTTTGGAACCGCTTTCTCATTGGAAACGGCTTCAGCAACCAATAATATTTCTTTTGCCATGGGTAATGCCTCGCTTGCCCTATTCCTTCGCACTCGAATTAAAACTTTGCGATTATGTTCGCACGTTCAATGTTACTAAGCATGATTAAATGCTCCGCACCATCGCTAGATAGTGTGATCATATCGCTGCTAACTGCTATTAAGTCGCCTTTAAAATTACGGCGACCATCTTGTGGAAGCTTAGTACGCACGCGTACTTCCTCTCCTTGCGCCTGCTCGTAGTGATCTTGTTTGAATAATGGACGATCAACACCAGGAGACGACACTTCCAAATCGTATTCGTTTGTAATTGGGTCTTCGACGTCTAAAATCGCACTAATTTGACGACTTGCATCGGCGCAGTTGTCAACTGAAATCCCATCCTCATGAGCAATGTATACTCTTAAGGTAGAATGGCGACCCGCTTGTACAAACTCAAGCCCATGTAATTCAAAGCCTAACATTTCTACCGCAGGCGTTAACATGGTTACTAAATCTTGTTCAAGTTTTGTCACGAAAATCCTCCATACAAACAAAAAAAGGGCTTATAGCCCTAAAATACTGAGTTTAAATTTTGATTTAATCGATAAACATTAAATCAAACGGTGCAGATACAACAACGCCCCGAACCAAGCGGGGCGTCACACCAAAAAACGCAAAACTGTGTGGCCTAGGGCCAAGCTTGGTTGCGAGTCAGTATCCTGACCAAATTAAACTTCATTAGCTTAAACGCAAAACGCGCATTACTTAGAATGCGCGATATAAAGTAGTAAGTATAAACTTACTATTAAGATTGGTTGCGGGAGCCGGATTTGAACCAACGACCTTCGGGTTATGAGCCCGACGAGCTACCAGACTGCTCCATCCCGCGCCAATAGATAAAAAGTTAATAACTTAATATCGCTGTTAGTAAATTTTATAACCCACTAAACAATGGCCGCTATTATAAAGATGTACACCTAAATTAGCAACCACAATAAGTAATAAGTTGATAAAAAAAGCAATGCTGTTTATTGCTTTGCTCTATGATTAAAACGACATGTAGAAATCGATCGCTTTTTAAAATACAGCGTATAAAAATAATTTTGGCTCATTATGAAAAAATTCAAAACCTTAAAACTAATTTTAGGTGACCAGCTAAACCCCGCTCATTCTTGGTTTAAAGATAAATCCGATGACACGGTGTTTGTTATTGCCGAGCTCATGCAAGAAGCGCAGTACGTAAAGCATCACGTGCAAAAAATATCAGCCTTTTTTAAAGCCATGGAAAACTTCGCTAATGCATTAAAAGATGCTGGCTTCAATGTTTTACATCTCACGCTAGATGACACCAAAGACGATGATGACTTACCCGCTCTTTTAAAGCGTTTAGCCAAGCAGCATGAATGTACCTCTATTGAATATCAATACCCAGATGAGTACCGTTTAAAAACACAGCTTCACGAATTCGCGACTAATAGCGAGTTAACGGTGAATGCCTGTGACAGCGAGCATTTTTTATTAGCATTTAACGACATAGATAAACGCTTTAAAAAAGATAAACACGTCACCATGGAGCATTTTTATCGGGCAATGCGAAAGCAGTTTGATATTTTAATGGACGATGACAAACCTCATGGCGGTCAATGGAATTTTGATGCGAATAACCGTAATAAGTTTTCAAAAAGCGATTTAGCCGATATCCCCAAACCCAAGTTATTTAAAAATGATGTTAGCACCATCATTGAGCGTTTAGATAAACATAAAATAAAATACTTTGGGCAAATAGAAACCCAATTAAGCTGGCCAACAACCCGTAAACAAGCAATAAGCGCACTTGATCACTTTTGTGCACATTTACTTCCCCGCTTTGGTCAATTTCAAGATGCGATGACAGATCAATGCCCTGATAAAGATACCTTTTATCACAGCCGGTTATCATTTGCGTTAAATGCCAAAATTTTACACCCTCGCTATATTATCGACCGTGTGGTTAAAGAGTACCAACAACGCCAAGATGAAATATCTATTTCTCAGGTTGAAGGCTTTATTCGTCAAGTACTGGGTTGGCGCGAATATGTGCGTGGCGTGTATTGGAAAAACATGCCCGATTACGCTAACAAAAACCAGCTTAATGCAACCCGTGCACTGCCACGATATTTTTGGAATGGTAAAACAAAAATGAACTGCTTAAGCCACTCATTAACACAAAGCTTAGACAGCGCGTATGCCCACCATATTCAGCGCTTAATGGTAATAGGTAATTTTTGCTTATTAACCGCCATCAGTCCCGATGAAGTGGATGAATGGTATTTAGGTGTTTATATCGATGCTATTGAGTGGGTAGAAATGCCTAACGCCCGAGGGATGAGCCAATTTGCTGACGATGGCATCATAGCTACCAAGCCTTATGCGGCTAGCGGCAACTATATAAATAAAATGAGCGACTACTGTAAAAGCTGCCAATATAAAGTGAAAGAAAAAGTAGGAAAAGACGCTTGCCCTTTAAATAGCCTCTATTGGCAATTTATGCAAACACACCGAGAGCGGCTTGAAAAAAATCCACGGATAGGCATGGTTTATCGCAATTGGGATAAACAAGATGAATCATTGCGCCAAGAAACCTTAGAGCAAGCTAACAACTATTTAAATAATATTGAAAAGCTTTAAATATAAATGCCGTCAATTGGCGGCAACATCCTTAATAGTTAATATTAAAGTACCAAATACAGGTAATATTGTTAATTAAATGTTTAATCTGTTTGTCATGTCAGTGTAATGAGCTTATTTTTTAATTGCATCTCTTACTCCAGACTATGATGAGAATAAAATGAAAAAACAATTAATGGCAGCGACACTTTTATTGCTCGGTACAAGCCAAGCTCAAGCTTTTAGTCAAGAAACTCACAAACGTATTGTTCTAGATGCCGTAAATTATATGCAGCAACACCCAGCCAGCACCGAATATGCTGCCCTACGTCAGTACGCTGCACAAAACAATCTGACAATTTCTGAATCAGCCGAGCTGCTGGGACAAGCTGCTTATGACGTAGATGACTTTGAAGACACCTTTTTATGTGGTGCTATTACAGGTTCATGTGTTCAAGCGCCAGTATGAGGAGCAGCGCAAAGTATAGTTAAATATACAAGCTATTGGCATTTTCAAAATCATACCCAAGGTGCAGACCAACATGGAAACGATTTTGGTGGTTATAATTATGAGAAGCTCACCGTTTGGGGCACTATTGATAATCTTGCATCTGCTTGGCTTAAAGGTGACTACTTTGATGATGGTAAAGGGGGGGAAACAGGTTGGTTCAATGCCGACTCTTCAAAATATAACAGTTATTGTGTAACAGAATCTCACTACAGAATCGATAGCAACTCAACCTATCGATAATTTAGGCCAATATTGGTATCAAAGTTACTTACAAAGCGGCAATCCGCAAGTATTAGGGTTTGTGTTCCATACTACTGATTTATTACAACCTCACCACACATGGACCACATCAGACCTTAACCACTCTAGCTGGGAAAGTTGGGTAAACGATTACTATGATCAAGAGCAGCTCAACGATTTATCACTCGTTACTCAAGCAATGCAAACGTTCTCGCCTTTAGATAAAAATAGCCAAGATGTTCGCCCATTATTAACTCAAGGCGGTTCATTTTCTTATGCACAAGGTGGGATTGTACTCAACTCAGAAAATCATTTTGATCGCCTTAATATAGCTAAGCAGGTCGTGCCCCATGCAATAGCAATGGTGGTGCACTTATTAAACCACGCCATGGTTGCTCGCTAATGAAAAAAATGGCTATTTTAGTGATTACATTACTAGGTGTGTCTTACCACTCCCTAGTAATGGCATCATTTACACAATACAGCAGTGATGAAATTAACTTTATGCATCGTGCTTATTTAAAGCACAACCCTGATATTACAATCAATGAAGTTAGAACTCGTCTGTATGAGAATCAGTTTTTATTACAACAAGCTGCGCTAAAAACCCCTGCGATAATAAAACGACAATCTGCCGTTGGTTTTAGTACTCAATACCATGTTGAACGTTACTTAAAAAATCTGTTCGATTCACAATTAGCTATAATCGCACAGTCAAGCCCGATAAAGCTTGAAACTTATGATAAGCAATGGCTTAAACACACATTAGGGCCCTACCCTAAAAATGGCCAGTATGTGCAAAGCGCCATCAAAAAAATGCAGCAGTTTGATTTAACCCCTCTTTTGTATAACGCTATTAATTTATATGAATTTGTCGATTCACTATCAATGCAGGTACGCTTTAAACTCCACAAAGGAGATAGTGAACTATTCAAAAGTGAATTAATAAAAAAACGGCAATTCAATATAGCGTTTTCAAAAGCCAAACCGATTTTGGCAAAACAGAATATTGATATTGAACATCTGTATGAAATAGCTAAAGGAGATATTCTGCGCCCCTCCATTCAAAGCTGGCTAGGTATAAATACAATGATGCATATGCAAAGCCCCGTTCTTGAAAAAGTAGAGAAACAAGTAAACAAAAGCGAAATTAAAGCATTTTATCAAGCCAATAAATCGCAGTTTAAATTTTTAAGCCACGTAAAAGCCCATGGAGCTCAATTTGCTCATCGAGCCAATGCTGTAGGTTTTCGCACCTTGGCCGTTAACAAAACGCTAAAACAAGCATTAGTAATATCCGGAAAACAAGATATATATGCTCAATACAACAGTGAATTAAACCGTAAAAACAAAAGTAGCTGGGTTGTACAACTTGCGTTCACAACTAAAGAAAACACTATTTCTCCTGTTATACGTACACCCAGTGGTGAATGGGTGGTGATACACAGTTATGAGCATCAGTTTGAGTACTTTTCGCCAGAAGATGAAACCGTTCGATACCAAGCAACAAAGGCCATCGCAAAACAAAAAGCGGTACAACAGTATGAGGATACTTGGCTCAAGTGGCAAAATAAGACAGGAGTAATTTTATGAGCAAAAAAGTTTTCGTTTCTGTTGTTGTAGCTTGTGTTGGTATGTACGCACTTTTTACTCAATATACTAGTAAACCAACGATAAAGAATATTGATTCCCTTAACCAAGCTAAAAGTGTTAAGCAAATAACGTCACTTGAGCTGACTACTGCTGACATGACCCAAGAGCTGAAAAGCACGCAATTAAACACGGTTACAACTAACAATACGAGCCCTCAGCCTTTGCCACCAATAACCTCTCCTGCCTATTTACCCAACATAGTAAAAAATACTCAGCCAGTTGCTCAGTACGGTGGTGATTTAAATAATCACCAGGCATATCAAGATTTCCACCTTGAACAGCAAAGACAGCTAGAGCAACGTTTTGTTATTGCTGCACAAGCCAAAATATAAAAACTTGAAGAATTACTGGCTAAAGGCCGACAAAAAAAGCTTTCACAAGAACAACTGCAAGTTGCGATAGATAAAATTAACGCTTTAAAACAAATGCAAATAAACTTAAAAGACTAACAACGCAAAAAGCCGCCAAATGGCGGCTTTTCACAGGGAAAATACATGTGCTATCTAAGCTATTTACTTTCTAGCATATTGCCTGAGCCAATCTCGATTTTACGTGGCTTAAGCGCTTCTGGGATCTCACGTTCAAGGTCGATGCTTAGTAAGCCATTGGCTAAGTCTGCACCAAGTACTTTAACGTGGTCGCCTAACTGGAACTTACGCTCAAAGTTACGCTCGGCAATCCCTTGATGAATAAATTTACGCTCATCATTTTGCTCTTTACCTGCTTTAGTGCCTGATACAACCAAAGTGTTGTTTTCTGATTGTAAGGTTAACTCGTCTTCACTAAATCCAGCAACTGCCATAGTGATACGGTATTTGTCTTTATCAAGTGCTTCGATGTTGTATGGAGGAAAACTTGGCTGCTTGTCAGTTCGTGCAGCGGCATCCATTAATGATGCTAAGTGATCGAAACCAATGAATGAACGGTATAGGGGTGATAAATCTACTGTACGCATAATAATATCCTCATATTTAAGCGATATATTGCTGCCACTTTTCGTTTGAACAAGTAACGGCAAAAGTTAATTAATAATATAATTTTCAAATAGTTCTGTTTAAATGAAGACCCATCAGGCGTCCTCAAATAACTATTTATGGGCGGGCAATTTTATTTCAAGATTTTTTTATAAAATATTTTTATTTTTTTACAGGCCCTAAAAAAGCGAACGCAATAATCGTTTTTTTGCACTGTAATAAAAAATGAAATTAGTTACACTAGGGTCAACTAATTTGAGGAGAGCGTTATGTTAACAGTAATTTTTGGCCGTGAAGGCTGCCCTTTTTGTGTTCGCGCTAAAGATGTTGCAGAGCAACTTGCTAATGATCGCGATGATTTTAAATACCGCTACATTGACATCATCAAAGAAGGTATCAGTAAAGAAGATTTAGAGAAGTCTGCAGGCAAACCATGCCCAACCGTACCGCAGATTTTTGTAGACCAAACTCATATTGGTGGATTCACTGAATTTGAAGCTTATGCTAAAGAAAACCTAGGCCTTTACCAGTAATTTTGTAGACAGAGTGTTAACCAGCTCAATTAACGCACAATTGAGGCTGGTTAAATTTCGACCAACATCAAACACATATAAATTAGTTGTAATTTATACAAGCATTTGCCTCGCATTTCCTATACAATGCGCGCCTCTTTAAATTCGTTGAGGCGTATTAATGTCAGAACCAGTCACGTTTGAATCTCTAAATCTTTCTCCTGCAATTTTAAAGGCAGTTGAAGAGTTGGGTTACAAGACACCATCTGAAATCCAAGCTCAATGTATACCGTTATTGCTAGAAAGAAAGGACGTACTGGGACTAGCACAAACGGGTACAGGTAAAACAGCAGCATTTGCACTGCCATTACTAAATAATATTGACCCGTCTGTGAAACAGCCACAGATCCTTGTACTCACACCAACCCGTGAGCTTGCGATCCAAGTAGCTGAGGCATTTGAACAATATGCAAAACACACTCGTGGTGTTGAAGTACTGGCACTATATGGTGGCCAGAGCTACAGCATCCAGTTGAGCGCACTTCGTCGTGGCGCACAGATTATTGTTGCTACACCGGGTCGTTTAATCGATCACATAAACCGTGGCACTATCAAGTTTGATGCTTTACAAGCACTTGTACTTGATGAAGCCGATGAAATGCTACGTATGGGCTTTATCGATGATGTAGAAAGCATCATGGAAAAAACGCCGCGTGAAAAGCAAACATGTCTTTTCTCTGCGACTATGCCTAAGCAAATTCAAAACATCAGCAGCAAATATATGAACAATCCTGAACAGGTTCATATTTCTGCACGCAACTCAACTGTATCGTCAGTAGAGCAAGTGTTTTGGAATGCACACGTACATAAAAACAAAGCAATTGTTCGTTTCTTAGAAGCAGAACAATATGAAGGTGCTATTGTTTTCGTACGTACACGTAACGATACAGTTCAACTAGCTGAGTTATTAGAGCGCGAAGGTTTCTCTGCTGCTCCACTTAACGGTGACATGAACCAGCAAGCGCGTGAGCGCACAGTTGATCGTTTAAAAAGCGGCATGCTAAACGTTGTTATTGCAACAGACGTAGCGGCACGTGGTCTTGATGTAGACCGTTTAAGCTTAGTTATCAACTACGACATTCCACAAGATTCTGAAGCCTACGTTCACCGTATCGGCCGTACAGGTCGTGCTGGTCGTACTGGTAAAGCGATTCTTTTCGTTAAGCATAACGAGCGTTATTTACTTAAAAATATCATTCGTCATACTAAATCTGAAATCGCACAAGTTGAATTACCAACAGCTAAAGTTGTTGAAGAGAAACGTATCAATGCGCTTCAAGAAAAGCTTACGCTTGCACTTGAAAACAAAGATATTACTTTCTTCAACGAAGTGGCTGCCAACATGGCACAAAAACTTGAGCTTGCTCCTGAAGACTTAGCGGGTGCATTACTGTGTTTAGCACAGCAACAATCACCAATTAAAGTTGAAGAAGTTAAGATTCAACCGCGTGAACGTAACGAACGCAACCCTCGCAACGACCGTAATGATCGTGGTGACCGTGGTCGTCGTAACGAACGTGGCGGTGAGCGCGCTGAGCGTAAACCTCGCGAGCGTAATAGCCGTGATGCAGGTCCTATGGATACGTACCGTATCGAAGTAGGTCGTGAGCATGGTGTTCAGGTTAAGAACATTGTTGGTGCAATTGCTAACGAAGCAGACATTTCAAGCAAGTTTATTGGTGACATTCGTCTTCACGACAGTCACAGTACGGTACAATTACCGCAAAACATGCCTAAAGATGTACTTGATCACTTCCAAAAAGTGTTTATTTGTAAACGCCCAATGGGTATGACATTAACACAAGATCAAGGCCCTTCTGAGCCACGCGGCGAGCGTTCTGAACGCCCTGCTGGTGACAAGAAGCGTAGCTTTAACAAAGAAGGCCAACGCCCTGATAAGCGTAGCGGTCCTCGTAAAGAACGTCGCCCAGTTAGCTTCACCGCTAAGTAAGCAACGACTCTTTAGTAAAAAAACCTTGCCACGAAAGTGCCAAGGTTTTTTTGTGTCTGGAATTCAGGTATCAGGTCAGCTTAAATTCCGTAACTTGAAGCCGCAAGCCAGTATTAGATACTTAACTAAAATATTGAATTAAAAATATTCTGTTTGTTTTCTCTAACCAGAGATTGCAGTGAAAACAAGGCGAAATTACGCGTCAATAGCTAGCTTATTGTAAGTAAATTCAACGCAATTAGCGTTGAAAAAGCTGCTTGAGATAGCTTTATTAACCAAAACTCAGATTACTTAATGTGTATAAACATGTTTTCTTTGATTTTTAAAACAATAAAATTTATGTAAACTAAGCAAAGGCTATAATTCACGGACGAATTAAAAATTGAAAAGAAATTACGACAACTTACTCTTTGTAGTAATAATGTTACCTATTTTATTATGCATCATTATTCCTATTTTAATGGACTTTACAGATCCACCATTTATCACAAATGAAATATACGACGTTATTTTCTTTATAGCATTCCCTATTATTTGTGGCGCATCATTCATCTATTTAAATATACTTGTATTCAATAAATATAGACGCTGCAGTAAATACAGGGAGCATCTTAAATATAGTTTTTCAGATACAAAAACGAAATTATCATTAATATTCGCGTACCCATTAATCCCTTTGTTAATCTATGCAAGTCTCTATTTTTTATTCTCTGCCCCCATTAAATTATGGGCTTACTACACGCAAGGCGACTATTGGTATAAGGAATATATCCTAACTGATGTGCAAAAGTGTGGTTCTGATT
The DNA here is from genome assembly GCF_005886925.1 of Pseudoalteromonas sp. S3260. Classification (NCBI taxonomy): domain Bacteria; kingdom Pseudomonadati; phylum Pseudomonadota; class Gammaproteobacteria; order Alteromonadales; family Pseudoalteromonadaceae; genus Pseudoalteromonas; species Pseudoalteromonas sp. S3260. The sequence continues at coordinate 56,464 of NZ_PNCV01000033.1, read as the reverse complement.
ATGAAGATAATTGTACTCGTTTATATTTTAAAGATCCTAAAACAAACGAAACTCATGATTTTAGGTGGTACGACGATAAGTCTACAATAATGAATAACAAAAACGATTATGTCTATATTTTTGGTGAGGCTAGTTTGTTTGGCTATATAGTGAGAGATTTAGAAAGGTAACTTAGACTTGCTTTGAATATTACAGCACTTTTATATAAACCTCACTCGAGTGAGTGAGGTTTATGAATCAAGATATAAGTTAAGGCGCTACTGCTGGGTACACGTAGCTGGCATCAAGTCCTAATGGGATACCGAGTGCCCAGTAGCCTAGCAAAAAGATACTCCAGCCAATCATAAAGGCGATTGAATACGGTAGCATCATCGCGATAAGCGTACCTATGCCTGTGCCTTTAACGTATTTTTGACAGTACACCACCACCAGCGGGAAGTATGGCATTAGCGGGGTGATAATATTAGAGCTAGAATCTCCCACACGGTACGCTGCTTGCGTTAAGTCTGGCGAAATACCGAGCTGCATTAGCATAGGTACAAATACCGGACCTAATAGTGCCCACTTAGCCGAGCTTGAACCAACAAACAAGTTTACAAAACCAGTTAGGAAAATAATCCCTACCACCGTTACAGAGCTCGGTAACTCCATTGCTTTTAATACCTGAGCCCCTTCAATTGCCAGTAAGGCACCTAGGTTTGATTTACTAAATGCAGCAATAAATAATGAACAAAAGAAGGCTGTGATCCATTTCTGTGTTGATAGAATAAAATTTCAATATTAATCAACAATTAAAAGAATTCGTCAAAAACGTCCTCAAACTGTTCACCATTGTTCAACCTTTCTAAGCCTCTATACATGTCCTTTGGGTTCATCGGCTCTACAGCGATTAGCGATGCTTGATAATACTTTACCTTGGTGTTTGGGAAGTCACTAAGGTAAAACACCGATTTGATCTCATCTACGTCATCATTTTTCACATCAATGTTTTCTAATAAAAATGGCTTTCGGTAATCTGCTTTGATCCCTGTACCTTCAATGAACCAAGCAGGTAATTGAGTTAGTTCAACAAACAGGTTTGTTCTGTGTCTGACTTCTGCATGAACAAGTTCATGGGCTATTACATCAGTGTTTAGTCCTTTAGGGCCTAGAAATATACATTCCCTAAATAAACCAGAGTTTTGCATACCTGTGGGGTTAAATCCGAACTTGGCATATTTTGTTTCGGCTGTAGCAATGATTCTAGGGTTGGAAGTGGGAGTGCCATAGATATCCGAAACCCTTTTAAATGCTGATTCTACAGCATGAGACAGCTCAACTTGTTTCGAAGTGTCGATACTTTGGTCAACATAAAAATCTGGTGACACTTCATTGAAGTGTGTTACCCCTATCAGTTCGCAAGCAATGGCATCTTTTTTAAAGTAACCAAATGAAGCTATAAAAAACGTAATAAAAACAATGATCAATATCTTAAGTATCTTCATTAAAACTCCAAATATTTATAGTGCTAAAACGACCCAGCTATCGTCTTCTTGTGACTGCTCCATTTGCCTAAACCAAGCGATGTAGTTATCAAGATAATCTGTGCCAACCCCATTAAATTGCCTTAGCCACTGTTTCCAGCGCATCATCCAATTGTTTAGTGTTTGTATGTGATAGATGCCATCTATAACTCTTTGATTATCAATAGCTATAAGGCGTTTATGATCAAGCTCAAAAGGAAGGTTTTTAACGATAGTTTGATATGACAAATTGCCATCGGTACACAATACACTCTCAGGTGTTAATACTGGTGCTAGTGATTTCTCCAGCTCTTCTCTTGTGTTTCTTTGCAAGACGCAGTGAGTGACAGCACCGTTGCGATCTAATGCAAGCATAACTGGTACTTTAGGTATGTTATGGCTCTTAACACCACGCTTACGTGGAGGTCTTTCCAACTTGCGTTTACCCTTGAACGACTCGTTAATAAAGGTTTCATCGGCTTCAATGATCCCATGAAGCTCTGAAGGCTTTCTTTGTCTTGGTTTAGATAATAACTGATGACGCCAACGCCAAGCGGTTTTAACATTAATACCTAGCTCACTTGCTGCTTCTCTGATCTTGGCTGTAAACCACATGCCTTCAGAATACTGGTGCCATTTATCTTGTTTTTTCATGCCAGATAACGGAGTACCTGTAAGTGAATTAAACGTTCGAACACAAGCTTTGCATTTGTATCTCTGCTGCCCTCGTGCTGTTGTTCCGTATTTTGTGAACTCATCGCTACCACAATGGGCACATTCGCCTACGCCTTCCTCATGCACAGCGATAGCTTTACCTACATGATTCGAAGAGATCATTTCTTCGAGGTGCTGTCGGAGACGCTTCAACTGAACAAAAGTTAGATCTTCTAGTTTTGTTTGAAGATTGGCAAACTGAGTATTATTCATGGACGCTCCTAACATGATTTGATTTACTTAGTATAGCAAACCAACACAGAAATGGATCAGCGCCCAAAAGAATGCCATAACAATGTAATACGCCATACCATTCATGGCCTTGCTCATCGCATCTATCATGTCTTTAGAGCTTTTAAAGGTGCCTACGGTAAAAACATATACTGCGCCTGGGATCCAAAATAACAAAAATATCAGTGGCACTATTGATTGCATTAGTGGTGAACTAAAGTTTGTTAACGAGCCATCGCTGCTGCGCATCGCTGAATCAGCTGGTGCAGATACATAGGCTAATAATGCAATACCTGCAATCATTACGGTACTGGCAATAAGAAATGCACGTTTTTCGTCACTACGAGCATCTTCAAATGCTGGTAGGTCTTGAGTTTCACCATCTACTGGTGAATTTTTTAAACGTGGTTCAATAATTTTATCGGTGATATACCAACCTAGCATCACAATAAATAAGCTTGATGCTGAAGCAAAGCCCCAGTTATTAAGCGGGTTAATGCTCATTGTTGGATTAATAATTTGTGCTGCACTTTGGGTAAAGCTTTGCAGTAATGGGTCAATCCCAGATGGGATAAAGTTAGCGCCAAAGCCACCACTTACCCCGGCAAATGCGGCTGCAATACCGGCAAGCGGATGACGACCAGCTGCAAAAAATATTACCCCAGCAAGAGGAATAACTAGCACATATCCTGCATCGGTAGCCGTATGGCTCACAATAGCCACTAAAATAATTGAGGGTGTTAGTAATTTTTTAGGCGTTACTTTGAGCATTAATTTAAGGCCGGTATTAATAAAGCCCGAATGCTCTGCAACGCCCACACCCAGCATAGCAACCAGTACGACACCCAGTGGCGCAAAACCGGTGAATGTTTTTACCATAGAAGATAAAAAAGTAGCCAGCGAATCGCTGGCAAGCATGTTATTAATGATAATGGCTTCGCCAGTACGAGGGTCTATTGCATCAAACGTGACGCTTGAAAACCACCAAGACAAAAACCAAATTAATAACATGGCAAACAAAAAGATAATTGCTGGATCAGGAAGCTTATTACCTACCCGCTCAACAAAATTTAAAAATCGCGCAACTATGCCCGTTGGCATTGTCGCATCATTATTGTTATTCATTTCACTTGTTCCCTAGAATTTAGACTACGCTACTTTAGCGTATCTAAGGAATGAGGTAAATTTTAACTGAATAAACAAGTTCTTTTTTAGGCACAAAAAAACGCGGCTCAGTAGCCGCGCTATTTTTAATGAATGAAAAAAGCTTATGCAAGAGCTTTTACTTCATCCCATATTCTTACTACGAGTGCTTTATCATCTTCATTAAGTTCGCCATTGCGATAAGCTTTTACTAAGCTTTTTTCAACCGTGTCGTTTAGTTCTGCAATTTCTAGATTTAATTCTTCAACTTGTGCATAACCTACGGCTAAATCAAAGTGGCCGCGTAAATAACCGCCGGCAAATAACTCGTCATCGGTTGCTTTTATCACTAAATCATCAAAATATTGCTGCGCAGCATCTATGTAATTTACTAAACTCATGTGTTACTTCTCCTCTGGGTGCAGCCCATCTTGATGACCTACTGCATACATAATATGGTCGTTAAACCCACTGGTTACACGTATATAACCGCTTAATTCATCATCTAATTTGCTATCACCGGTATCGCAAATCAGCGGTCGGCCATTTAAAGCCTGTAATTTTGTTTTAGTAGCCACCACAATAATATTATCGCGGCCTATCGCTTTAATTAACGCAGGGCTGAGTTGTTGATTGCCTCGACCAAAAATATGCCCTTGGCCGCCAATTAGGGTGATCACTAACTTTGTTTCACGGCCTGAGGTAAGTTCAAGAAGTTGCTGGGCTGTTAGGTCTTGGCCTACTAAGGCTTGATCTTCAACGAGATCAACACCGAGTAAGGTGTTTTTAAGCCCCATCTCTTCCATCACTGCGCCAACGGTAGAGCCACTACCCATGACATAGAGGATATCGGCATCCATTTCACTAACGACATAAGCAGCTATATCTGCTAGCACCAGCTCGTCAGTTTCTTTACCGCCATTTTTAACCGCTTGTACATAGCGCACTTCACTGGGCACTTGCATTTCACCATAACGTTTTGCTTTTACTGTTCCTTGGCGAAAAGCCACTTCATCAATGTCCATCACATCAGCATCGCTTAATGTTACCAGCTCACCTTTAACTAACATTTCAACTACGCGGCCTGCGGCTTTTGGCGTAATCGCATATACCCCTGAGTGAATTTTACACCCTGCTGGAATGCCCAATACGGGTACCGAGTCTTCTACAGCATGGCAAATGTTGCGCGCCGTTCCGTCGCCACCAGCAAATAAGATTAAATCAACACCTTGTTGCAGTAATAAACGAGCTGCAGCTTCGGTATCGTCACTGGTTGTGGGTGAGTTACTTTGATATACCACTTGGGTATTAAAGCCGAGTGATTTTGCTGTTTGCTCCCCCATTTCATCATTAACAGTATAAATAGTAATATTTGACTGATGAGGTACAAGCACTTCAAGTGCAGCTTTAGTGCGGCTATTTGATTTAGGCTCAGCGCCTAATGCAATGGCTTTAGCGGCGGTGTCTTCGCCGTCACTGCCTTTTAACGCCACGCTACCGCCCAATCCTGCAACCGGGTTTACAATCAGCCCTAACTTAAACTGCATCTTTTAGCTCCTCGGGAGAATGCCATGAAAACTGCGCAGCATTTAAAGGCCACGTTGTGTTATAAAATTTACACAGTGCTTTTAGTAACCTTGTAGTACGTGGGTTAAATCCGTCTTGCAGCAGCTGTAATAACTTTGCATGTACACGCGATTGAAACGCAAATCGACAGGTTTGTTCACCATTTAAATTATCTACCGATACGTTAAAATCAAATCCCGCGGCCACACTGAGCGCCCACTCTATTGCTTGGGGTTTTAACCTCTACAGATTCAAACTCTGCTTGCTGTGAAGCATCGCGCCCGTCGGGGCAATACCAATAACTATAATCTTCAACTAAGCGGCGCTGAGAACCTGCCACTAACCAATGGGCTATTTCGTGCAGCGCACTGGCGTAAAAACCATGGGCAAATACAATTTGATGATAAGGCGTTGTATCATTTGCGGGAATGTAGATAGGCTCGTGCTCACCTTTTACCAAACGCGTATTATAGCTTTGGAAAAAAGTGTGTTCGAAAATAGAAATTAAATCCGCTATTTGATGCATAAATATTTCGTATACTCGTTTGAACCCGATGCTTTATAGCCATATAAAACTAATATAAAGCGCACTAAAAACGAGGCGAATTGTACGTACTTTTCTGCACAAAGTAAAAAGCTAGCGATTTAAAGAGATGTTCACATAAATCTCTTTAAGTTTACACACGCTAAGTCATGCTCATTGTTGTTATGACAAGTATTGAGAGATATCTACCTCATCTATTTGTTCAGCACTGAGGTAGCGTTTAGCGTAATCAAGATAAATACCTGAACTTAAAAATAATTCAAATACGGCTTTATCAACATGATGATCGGCCACCATTTTAGCTAAAATACCAATGGACTCACTGAGTGTTTTTGCCTTTTTATAGGGCCTGTCGGCTGCTGTTAATGCTTCAAAAATGTCAGCAAGTACCAGCACCCGTTCAGGTATCGATAAATCATCGGCACTTAGTTTACGAGGATAGTCAGTTCCTTTTAATGTTTCATGGTGAGTAGAGGCATAACGCGGTACGCGCTCAAGTTCTTTAGGGAACGGCAGTGTATCGAGCATACGTATCGTACTTATCATGTGCTCATTAATTTTAAACCTATCTTCTGCGGTAAGGGTGCCTCTAGAAGTTTGTAAATTATAAAGCTCCCCTAAATTATATTTATATTTACACGGAGCAATTTTTATTCCTAAACGCTCGTCATATTCAATCGGTTTATCATGAGGAATTAAATGCCAAGGCTTATCGCTGAGTAGCTTTTCAGTAGCAGGCAGCGTGTCACTCGTTTGTGCATAGCGATACATTTCGACAGGTGAAAGCCCTAGCTTATCGTCAAAGTGCCGCACCCAAGTAACATTGCTTAGCAAGGTTAAACGCTCAAGCGAGGCTGCTGTGATTTTTTTCGCCGCCAATATTACACTGTGCAATAAAGGCAAAATCGTCCAGTAATTGTTGATGTTTAGCTGCCAACTGCTTAGCTAGCTCACTCTGATTTTTTGGGGTTTGTTGCAATGACTTGTAGTAATCAAGCTCGGCATCTCGCCAAAGGACTTCAAACCGTGTTCTTACTTCATGAATACGATTATAAATCACTTCCAACTTAGTGCCTTTATCGACAATGTGCTCTGGAGTAGTTATTTTTCCGCAATCATGTAACCAAGCAGCTAAGCTAAACTCTTCAATCTCCTCATCACTTTTAAATTTAAACGTTTGAAAGGCAGGTAACTCTGATTCTGAAGCGGCTTTAGCAAGCTCAATACCTAGTTCTGGGACACGTTCGCAGTGTCCCGCAGTGTAGGGAGACTTATCATCAATTGCTTGAGCTATAAGCTCAACAAACGAAGCCATGAGTGCTTTTTGGCTTTCTTCGTGTTGTTGTATCGACTTGCTCATTTCGACCATAGAGCTGGCTAAAGTATTAATTTCTTTAATATGACTTTTTAAGGTTGAGACTTGCTTAAACTGACGATTTTTAATTTTATTATTTTCACCCACCAGCGTTTTAATTGGGGCAACAATGGGGGATGCAAAAAACCACGACACAGGTAATATCAAAATAAGGCAAACAGCAGTAATGATAAGAGAAAGCTTTATTTTTTTCCGTGTAGAACTCAATACATCTTCTTTAGAAACCATAATGGCTAAGTAACCTGTACTGGCTAGCGATAAATAGTCAGATAAAGGCTTAATAAATACATACTGTTCTTTACCATTAATATGCACTAACTTTAAATTAGAGAAATTACTATCATCGTCTAATAAAGTAATTAATTGCTCATAGGGGACAGTGCCCACAACTTTTGATTTTTTCTCGGGATTAGTATTAAGCCATTTATCACTAAGTTGTTGTTTAAATTGCATAGGCAGTTGCGTGGCTGCATAGTCAAACAAGGCTTTTAATTGAGCGTCTTGGTTATGAAATAATAAGTGATAGTCATTTGAAAAAAGCGCGGCACTTTCTTCATCTAGTTGATTATACTGAACCCCATCAATAAAAAATTGTTGTTGGATATATTGTAATACCGCCTTGCTGTCTATTCCCGCATAGGTATAACCATTGGCTACATGCGTTAACAACGTTTTTGTATTGGGAACCTCTACTAAGTTAATTTCTGGAAATTGCGCTCGTAATATTTTTACAATTGACCAGCCCTCACCCACTGCAACTGACTTACCAGCAAGTTGCTGCATATGGGTAATTGGTGGATTGTTTTGTTGATTAACAATACTCAAAGGCAAACTTACCATGGGTGTGCTGAGCATACCCAATGCATTATTCGATGCTGTATTAAGTACCGGATGAATCACATCTATCTGCTTATTTTCAAATAAATTAAGTAATTCTTGCCAACTGAGTCCATTAATATAATTAACCTTAATACCCAACAGTTCAGTAATCGCATTTATATATTCAACACTGTAGCCTTTAGGCTTACCACTGACACTAAAATCCATAGGTGCCCAATTGGTTTCATTTGAAACTGTGATAGTAGGGTATTTGGCAACTATTTTTTGCTGTTGCTCATCCAGTATCAACCGATTTAGCCTTGCCTCAACCGTTGAGCTAAAGGGCTGATTTGATGCAATAATTTCTCCTTCTCGGTTATAAATAAGTAACTGTGTTGAGTTATGCATATCTAACTGCTGCTGTTGTGTTAATAAATAATTAGAAATATTATCGACCATAACTCCAAGAGCTAACACATGGTCTTTGCCTTTGGTTTTAATCGAGTAGGTTTGGCCTGAAGTTTGTAAATGCGAGAATAAGTAAGGTTTAGTTTTATTCACCTGCTCTGAATTTGCTTGTTTAAACCACGTTTGCTCTCGAGGATCAAAAAACGTCGGTTTATTGGTTTGCTTTCTTAAGTTAAAATCAGCATCAAAGTAGTACCTGTGTTCTACCCTTTGCCCTTTTTCGGTTTTAATATGGATCACAACCCACCGGTCATTATCAACCGTATTTAAACGCTCTTTGACTATTTTACCACTCTCAAGATTGATAATTTCATAAAAGTCTCCGTTGCTATAGCCCATAGAAAATGCGTAAAACAAAGGGTTTAATTCCATTATTTCGCTCAATACATTACGCAGCTCTGTTTTGTCTGAAAAGTTATTACCTACTAGTGAAGTATTTTTAACCATCATATTTAAAGTATTTTCAGATTTTTCATTGATGCGTGATAGGTAATCAGCAACAGATTGCGTGGTCATATTGAAATGCAACAAGTTAGACTCTAGTGCCATTTTTTCGCTGAAGTAATACTGTAAGCTAGTGGCTACAATGGCGGTAATAGACGTTGCCAATACAAATACCGCCACAACCGTTAAACGAATAGAAAAGCGCACTGTTCTTTTTAACTTATTTAACGCTTTAAATATCATTGAACTTTCCTTGAAGCACTTTTAAGAGCAATAAATACAGAGAGTTGAATACTGCTAAAAACAATATCCATAATCCGTATGGAGCTAAAGTAATATTAGTCACAAAATCAAAAATATAAAACTTTATGCACTTATTTACTGATCACTTAATTACGCTTACCATATGCCAACCAAAAACCTAAATTGACTCACTCTTATGGTTAAACAACACAGTTCTTTATCGTGGCTATTTATCTCTTTTACTTTTTTAACTCTGTTGGCTACTTCTGCCAGCAGTTATGCAAAAAGCATAAGTATTAACGTATTTGCTATTCCTTCTAAGCCTATTGTTGAGCTAGTCGCTAACACCAGCGATGAATTGGCTACGCACCAAATTACTACGTTTTACCAACAAGGGTTACCCGTGCATGCCACCTTGTATTTAACGGATTACCCACTTGAAGCACAAAACGAAATTAAGCAAATGGTTGAGCGCATTGTAAAAGAACATCAGTCGTTTGAGATAAAAGCCAATGGATTTAGTGTATCACCAAGTAATTGGGCATTTATAAATTTAGAAAAATCATATCAATTACAACGATTGGCAGATGAGATTACCCTTAAGCTTGAGCCGCTTCGCGATCATCAAGCACCAGTGCCTAGTTGGGTAAAGCATTACCCTAATAAACTTGTGGCTTTTGAACGTTATGGCAGCCCTAATGTATTTCAAAATTTTCAGCCGCATTTAACCCTACTTGCAAATGAGAAAAATCCTGCATTAGCGTTAGTACAAAAAGCGCTGCACGCTGAGCCGCCGCAGGCACAAGGGAAAATAATTGGGATTGGAATTGGAGTGTCTGATCAATTTGGTCAACAAAAAGAAATACTCGCTAAGTACTTTTTTGATGCCAAATAAATAGTTAATAACAGGGCTAATTACACACTTATTAACTTAAATGGTTTATGGGTTTGTAGTTAGCTTATCTGTTAAATGTTTTTTAAGTATGCGGGTGTTACGCGTATTTGCTTTAAACATGGCATCAAAAATATCTCCAAAAAATGGAATGAGCCCGCCAACAAAATCAATCAACATATTTATAATAATACGGCTTTTTACTCGCTTGCTAACACCTAAGCGCTGCGCTTCAATTAGTACATAGCCAGATAAAATAAGCCCTGCTAAATCACCTATCACAGGTAAAAGCCCAATCAACGACTCTACACCAAATTTAAATTTAGTAAACGGAATACCAATGCTGCTATCGGTAAAGCGGCTAAACTCTTCGAGTCGTTTTATGGTGGCTTTATATTCAGTTTGTGAGATGGAAGCTTGATTGTTTTTTTGCATACTAACAGCTCTCTTATTTTTAGGTGCGCTGAGCACATTTAAATTATTGAGCGGCAATAAAGATGTATAGCCTGTATATACTAAACGCACTATTGCCCGTTTAGTATAGTTTTAAACGTAAGGCGCTTAAATAGCGCCTTTAATTGGCCCATGTTCGTGGTTAACATGTGGGTTTTGACCGCGTTGACGTAGTAAATGATCCATTAAAGTAATGGCCATCATTGCCTCAGCAATCGGAATAGCACGAATGCCTACACAAGGATCGTGACGACCTTTGGTGATCATCTCAACCGCTTCATTTTCGGTATTAATACTATTACCGGGAATGGTAATGCTTGATGTTGGCTTAAGCGCAATGGATGCGATTATATCTTGCCCCGTTGAAATTCCTGCAAGCACGCCACCGGCATGATTTGAGGTAAAACCATCAGGGGTTAACTCATCACGATGTTCTGAGCCTTTTTGCTCGACTACATCAAAGCCATCGCCAATTTCAACGCCTTTAACAGCATTAATACTCATTAATGAATGTGCAAGTTCGGCATCTAGCCTATCAAAAACCGGCTCACCTAAACCAACTGGCACATTTTTAGCCACTACTTTTACTTTGGCACCCACTGAATCGCCTTGCTTTTTAAGCTCGCGCATATATTCATCGAGTGCTTCAAGCTTGCTAGCGTCTGGGAAAAAGAATAAGTTATTTTCCACCTCATCCCAATCGTAGTTTTCGGCTTTTATTGGCCCTAATTGGCTCAAGCACGCGCGTATTTCAATACCATGAAACTGCTTTAAATACTTTTTAGCAATGGCGCCTGCGGCAACCCGAATAGCGGTTTCGCGCGCAGATGAGCGGCCACCACCACGGTAATCGCGTAAGCCGTATTTGTGCCAGTAGGTATAATCACCGTGACCTGGACGAAATACGTCTTTAATTTTGCCGTAATCTTGTGAGCGTTGATCGGTATTTTCAATTAATAAACCAATACTGGTACCGGTGGTTTTACCTTCAAAAACGCCCGCTAAAATTTTAATTTGATCGCTCTCACGGCGCTGCGTGGTATAGCGACTTTGCCCAGGTTTTCGACGGTCTAAATCGTGTTGTATGTCGGCCTCTGTTATCTCAAGGCCTGCGGGCGTGCCATCCACTACGCCGCCTAATGCAACGCCGTGGCTTTCGCCAAAGGTGGACACTTTAAATAACTGCCCTATGCTATTACCTGCCATTAACTTTCCTCATTCCTAATGACTTATAGCCGAGGATTAACTCGGCTATAGTGTTACCCAGCCATTTGGGATGAATGGCTAGTATTAATTATTACTGCGCAAAGTAGGCATCTAGTTGTTGCTTGCTAATAACAAACACCCCTAATCCGCCTTGTTCAAACTCAATCCATTCAAATGGTGCGCCTGGATACAGTGCATCCATATGTACCATAGAGTTACCTACTTCGACAAATAACAAACCGTTATCTGTTAGATGCTCACTAGCTTGATCTAAAATAGTACGTGTTACATCAAGGCCATCGTGACCCGATGCTAACCCAAGCTCTGGCTCGTGGTGGAACTCACGTGGTAGATCAGCCATATCTTCAGCATCAACATACGGTGGGTTTGCTACGATTAAGTCGTATTTTTGCCCAGGCACACCACTGAATACGTCAGACTGGATCGGTAATACACGGTCACTTAGTTGATAGTCAGTGATATTAATATCAGCCACTTCAAGCGCTTCATAAGATATATCAACCGCATCAACTTGCGCATTCTCGAACGCTTGTGCCAATGCAATCGCGATACAACCTGAGCCCGTACATAAATCTAAAATACGCCCAACTGACTCTGGCTGCTCTAGCCAAGGTGTAAAACGATTATTAATAAGCTCAGCAAAAGGCGAGCGAGGAATTAATACACGTTCATCCACATAAAATGGCATATTGGCAAACCATGCAATGTTGGTCAGGTATGGAACTGGGGTAAAATCGTTAATGCGCTCGGCAATTAAGCCCGCTAAACGATTTTTTTCAGTACTGGTTAAACGCGCATGCATCAGCTCTTTGGGTGCATCGATAGGCAAACTAAGCGCCGGTAATAACAAACTTACCGCTTCATCCCATGCGTTATCGGTGCCATGACCAAAGAAAATACCGCTACTTGCAAATTGACTAGTTGTCCAACGAAGCCAATCGTGTAAGGTTGAAAGTTCTGCAACAGCTTCATCTAGGGTTGCTTCTTCTATTAGTAATTCACTCATCAGTATTATCTGCCTGCTACTTTCAAAAAAAATAAACTCAATCGGGGCGCATCATTGGCCCCATGATTGCCCTATTGTATACCCAAGCCACCTTTAGGTGCGAGCGCAGTTAGTGTTAAAAGCGATTTAGGTAAGGCTTTGATTGCAAATAATAGTCACTCTATTGTTCAAATCAATAACGCAGTATAAATCGCTTTTAAATTAACCTTAATGGCGCTGTACTATGCACCTCAAAGCTGCTTGGGTATCACACCTTTTTACTCGATTTTTACCGCTTTTTTGTTTAGACTGCCGCTATGAAAAAAGATCCCCACTCAAACAGCCTAATTAGTCCTGACGACATTGACTTGTTCCGTCAAAGTATCAGTGGTGCGCGTGTATTTAAACAAGACACTCACCGTTTTAGCAATAAACCTAAAGTGTCACAAGCAAAGCAGTTTGCCCAGCAAAAAAAGCAACAACAGTCAGAATTCTTCTTTTCGGATGAATATATACCTGATATTGATACCAATGGTACGGTTAATTATGTACAAGATGGCCAAGACCGCTTTTTAGCTAAGCAACTACGCCGTGGTGACTTTGTTCCTGATTTAACCCTAGATTTGCATGGCTTAAATAAAGAGTCTGCAAAAGATGAGCTAGCTGGTTTGATCCACGAATGCAAAAAGAAACATTACTATTGTGCATGCATAATTCATGGCATTGGTGGGCATATACTCAGGCACAAAGTACCGCAGTATTTAGTACAACACCCAGACGTAATTGCAATGCACCAAGCACCGCTTGAATATGGTGGTAAAGGCGCTGTACTTATTTTAATTAATTTACCGCAAAGTGATGAGTTTAGGCGTTAAATAACCACAGCTCTGGTTAAATACTATTTAAGGCGACATTAGTGTCTATTTTTTCAATTATATTTCCGCTGGTATTTATTGTTACTGCTGGTTTTATTAGCACTAAGTCACAATTTTTAGAACAACAACATATAACTGGTATTAGTAAATTTACCTTTTATATTAGTATTCCCGCTTTTTATTTTTAAATATGGCGCAAGCTAACTTACACAATAGTGTGAGCTTAAATGGCTTTTTAAGTTTTTATATTGCGGTTGTGGGTGTTTTTATAATTGGCGCTTTAATAGACCGATTTTTAATTACTAAGCACAGTGATTATCAACGCCATAGCGTATTTGCTCTTGGCAGTAGCTATTCAAATACCGTACTGGTTGGCTTACCAATAATTATTGCAGCAATTGGCCGTGAAATGATTGGTATAGTATTTATGATTATCACTTTTCATAGTGCATTGTTATTTACTCTCACCTTTTTAGTGAGTGCAAAAAGCGAAAAAAGTGCGTTTTCGTGGCAACAATTTGCCAAAAACATGCTGTTAAACCCTGTGGTACTTAGCATTAGCCTAGGGTTATTGGCTAATGTTTTAGGCCTTACATTGCCACTGGATATTATTAATGGCTTAGATTTACTCTCACAACCCGCTATTGGCTGCGCACTATTTGTGTTGGGAGCTAATTTAGCATTTTATAAAATAAGCCAAAACTGGCAACCCGCGCTAATCGCCACATTATTAAAGCTAGTATTGCTACCCTGCTTAGTATTATTGTTAGGCCGATTTGTGTTTATGCTAGAGGCGCAACTACTCAACGTACTTATATTATTAAGCGCATCGCCTTTAGGTGTTAATGCCTACCTTATTGCTAATCAAATAAAACAGCACCAAGCAACGCTTGCCAGCACTGTAGTTATGTCGACCGTTTTAAGTGGTATAAGCTTTAGCATTTGGTTGTGTCTTTTATTGTAGTTCCTCAACATGCTCTGCTGCCCATCAAACAAAACAAGCTTAAAAGTAATCGCTAAGTTCACTGTAGGCATTAGTAATATACTCGATCAGCAGTTTAATTTTTTCTGGCTGATGGCGCGTATACGGATACACAGCATATACCCCTAGTTCACGAGGTTGATACTCAGATAAAATAGCCACCAGTTCGCCAGTTAGCAAATGCTCATACACACAACAACGTGGTACATAGACAATGCCATAACCCGATAGCGCATTTTGCCTAAGTGCTTGTGCGGTATTAGCCGAAAAGTTTCCTTTAATGGCAATACTAACCTCCTCACCTTGGTGAGTAAAACGCCATTCGCGAGCACCTTTATTTTGATAGGTATAGGCTAAACAGTTATGTCGACTTAGATCGTCTAAGTTGCTTGGTTCGCCAAATTTTTCGATATAATTAGGCGCACAACACACCACCCAACGCGATTTAATAATAGGCTTTGCAATTAAACTTGAATCTGCTAATACGCCGGTTCTAATCGCTAAATCAATGCGTTTATCAACCAAGTCAATAAAGTCATTCTCTAGCCGCATATCAACATTCACATTAGGGTACTTTTCACAAAATTGGCCCACTACTTGCGCTAGCAGTAGCTCCCCTGAAATGGTCGGTACGGTCATTTTAATCGAACCACTAATTGCTCCACGGTAGGCACTAACACTATTTAATGCGTCACTTAATTGTAATTCTATTGACTTTGCATGTTGATACAGCGAGCTGCCCGCTTCGGTTAAGCTTAGTTTGCGGGTAGTTCGATATAATAGCTGCACACCTAAATCCTTTTCTAGCCTACTGATTTTTTTAGAAAGAGCCGGGGTCGATATCCCCGCAACCTCTGCTGCTTTATTAAATGATTGTGCGTCAACTACTAATGAAAATAACGTCAGTTCATGGGCATTAGCCATTCATTACACCTTTTTTGGAAACAATTCATTAATTTACAGACTATATATAAACAATAAATTAACTACTAGAGTAACAGCATAAAAATTACTATAAAAAATTAAGCGTGGTTACTCTATGTCGATATACCTGCAAGCTCTGCTTGCTTTTACTCCTATCTTACTTGCCGCTTTATTGCTGATCCCGTTGCAATGGCCAGCAAAGCGTGCCATGCCCGTGGTGTTAATCGTTACTATGGCTATTGCTTATTTTGCCTGGGAAATGTCATTTAACCGTATTTTAGCAAGCAGCCTTCAAGGTATGCTGGTGACCATCTCTGTATTATGGATTATTTTTGGCGCCATTATGTTGCTCAACACATTGCAACACTCTGGTGCGATCAGCACGATTCGCAGTGGTTTTGCCGATATCAGTCCCGATAGGCGGATTCAGGTTATTATTATTGCTTGGTTATTTGGCTCATTTATTGAAGGCGCAACCGGTTTTGGTACACCCGCTGCGATTGCAGCTCCCCTCTTGGTAGCGATGGGCTTTCCTGCTATGGCAGCGATTATGATTGGCATGATGATCCAATCGACACCGGTATCGTTTGGTGCGGTGGGTACGCCGATTATTATTGGTGTTAGTAATGGCTTAGATAAAGCGTTACTCAGTGAACAATTACTGACAAATAACAGTAGCTGGGAGCAATTTTTAGTATTAATAACCTCTGAAGTTGCCATTGGCCATGCCATTACTGGCACTTTAATGCCGTTATTAATGATCTGTATGATGACGCGCTTTTTTGGCAAAAATAACAGCTGGCGCGAGGGCTTTCAAGTGGCTCCTTTTGCTCTATTTGCTGGACTTGCGTTTACCATCCCGTATGCGTTAACCGGTGTTTTTATCGGCCCTGAATTTCCTTCAATAATTGGTGCCTTGGTTGGGCTAGCGATAGTCGTACCGTGCGCGAAAGCTAAGTTTTTAATACCCACTCAGTCATGGGACTTTGCCCCGCGCGAAAAATGGCCAACAACTTGGCTGGGGAATATTGCTTTTAGCGCCCCCACTAAAATCAAAGCCCCTATGTCGTTATTTAGAGCGTGGCTGCCGTATTTGCTAGTGGCGTTATTATTAGTGGCGAGTCGTTTGTCAACAGATTTAAAAGCACTGCTTAATCAATTCTCATTACAATTTAACCTAATTTTAGACGAGCCGGATATTAGCGGCAGTATTGCGCCATTGTATTTACCTGGTGGTATTTTGTTGTTTGTATCATTGCTGACGCTGTTTATTCATAAAATGAAAGTATCTGAAATTACTGATGCCGCTAAAGATGCCTCAAAAGTACTATTCAGTGCAGGCTTTGTGTTAATTTTTACCATTCCTATGGTACGTATTTTAATTAATTCTGGCGTGAACGACGCCGGCTTAGACGCCATGCCTGTTGCTATGGCTAATTTAATTGCGTTGACTTTTGGTGACATCTACCCACTTTTTGCTCCTATGGTAGGCGCCCTAGGCGCGTTTATTGCCGGCTCAAATACCGTGAGTAATATGATGCTTAGCCAGTTTCAATTTGAAGTGGCCAATGCGTTGTCTATTTCCGGCGCGTTATTGGTTGCGTTGCAAGCCATCGGCGCTGCCGCTGGGAATATGATTGCAATTCATAATGTCGTTGCCGCCTCTGCAACGGTGGGTTTACTCAATCAAGAAGGGGCAACCATAAAGCGTACTATCATACCCACATTCTACTACGTACTCACTGCTGGATTACTCGGTTTGATCGCCAGTTACGTCTTTAATATTACCGACCCACTTAACCATTTAGGATAACAAGGATTAGCAATGAGCCAGTTAAATACAATACACCTAAGACACTACCCGACAAACCCAACCCAGGTTTACTTATTCGGCACCTGCCTCAACGATACGCTGTTTCCTGACTCAGGTATTGACGCAATTGAGTTTTTAGAGCGCCAAGGCATTGAGGTTATTTTTCCGCAGGGGCAAAGCTGCTGTGGCCAACCCGCTTATAACTCTGGCTATACCGAGCAAGCCAAAGCGGTGGCGCGTGAGCAAGTGAAGCATTTTGCATTAGATATTCCAATTGTGGTTATTTCTGGTTCTTGTGGCGGTATGATGCGCCATCACTACCAAGAACTACTTAAAGATGAGCCTAACATAAATGCGTTTTGTGACCGTATTTTTGAGTTCACTGAGTTTTTAGTGCATGCATTAAAAATAAAACTAACCGATAGCGGCCCTTATGAACGGGTTGCAATGCATACTTCCTGCGCTGCACGCAGAGAAATGGGCGTGCATATCACCAGCAAAAAATTATTATCCCAGCTCAGCCAAGTCGAGTTAATAACCCATGACTATGAAAGTGAATGCTGCGGCTTTGGTGGCACTTTTGCAGTAAAGCATGGTGATATCTCTAATGCAATGGTGGCCGATAAAAGCGCCAACTTACTAGCCGCCGACGTAGTACGTTATGTCAGTGCTGACTGGGGATGTATGATGAACATTAATGGCGCACTGAGGCATCAAAAAGCGCCATTACAAGGGGAGCATATCGCCAGCTACCTATTAAGTCGCACCACCGCAGGAGGTGAGATATGAGTGAAAAACATATCGATCCACGTCAAGCGACACAAGACGAAAGTAAATATGCCGCTTCAGCGCGTTCTTTCAAAGAAAATGTTAAACGCGACCTAGCTAACGATGAACTGCGCAGTAATTTTCGCGGCGCCATGGATTATCTGGTCGAGAAACGCAAAAATGCTTTTAGCGACCTTGATGAGCTAGAAACACTTAGAGAGCAATGTAAACTAATAAAACAACGTAGTTTAGTTAAGTTACCGATTTTGTTAGAGCTGTTAGAGCAACAACTGACACAAAACGGTATTAAGGTTCATTGGGCCGAAACCTGCTCGCAAGCCAACGAAATTATTAGCGCAATTATTGCTGATAAAGATGGCAAAACGGTGGTTAAAGGCAAGTCGATGGTGTCTGAAGAAACCGCGCTTAACGATCATCTCGAAGCTAATAATATTGAGTGCTTAGAATCTGATATGGGTGAGTACATAGTACAACTCGCTAAACAGCACCCGTCACATATTATTATGCCGGCGATTCACCAAAATAAGCAGCAAGTCGCCGATTTATTTACAAAAAACATCGCCGGTTTTGAGCACACCACCGACGTAGATGCACTCATTCAGCAAGGGAGAAAAGTACTTCGCGATAAATTTTGCCATGCCGATGTGGGTATCACTGGGGTTAATTTTGCCGTTGCCGAGACGGGCACATTATGTTTAGTAGAGAACGAAGGCAATGGCCGTATGTGTACCACAGTGCCCAAGTTACATATTGCCATCACCGGCATAGAAAAAGTGGTTGAAAAGCTTGTTGATATTCCCCCGCTTCTGAGCTTATTAACACGCAGTGCAACCGGCCAAGCGATCTCAACCTATTTTAATATGATTAGTCACCCACGCCAGCTCGGTGAAAAAGATGGCCCAGAAGAGGTACATTTGGTGTTACTCGATAATGGCCGTAGTCAAATGTATAGCGATGAAGAGCTACGTCAAACATTACAGTGTATTCGCTGTGGTGCCTGTATGAACCACTGCCCCGTGTATACTCGTATTGGTGGTCATGCTTATGGCACAGTATACCCTGGGCCTATCGGGAAAATTGTCTCGCCCCACATGCTTGGGCTAGAAGCAACTACTCATCACCCCAACGCCTCGTCGTTATGTGGCGCATGCGGTGATGTATGCCCGGTTAAAATTCCGATCCCTAAATTACTGTTACGACTACGCCAAGAAAGCGTCAAACCAGCATCGCAGCAACCACATATAATGAAAGGCCAAGGCAGTGGTCGTAAAAATAAAGAAGTGTTGATATGGAGTATCTGGTCCATCATTCATCGCTCTCCTTGGCTGTATCAATCGAGCATGTGGCTAGTAACACGGCTACGGTTTTTATTACCCGCGAAACTTGGTCCTTGGACCGAAGCTAGAACAGCGCCAAAACTAGCGTCAAAAACATTGCACCAACGGGTGAAAGAACGTGAAAAAGCAAAGCAGCTAAAGCAACGCAAGGAATCATAATGAGTAATGCACGCAGAAGTATTTTAAACAAGCTGAAACAGCAGATACAAGAAGTAGATTATGACAAACTTCCTCAAGAATACGCTGTTAACTATGCTAAGTTAACCCCGCAGCAATACCTTGAGCAGTTTACTACACAATTAAAAAGTAACCATGCGCAAGTGATAAGCATAGCTCGCAGCGAATTAGCGACACATATTTATATTGAATTGAAAAAACGTAATATTAATCACTTACTATACGGCGAGCAGTGCCAATATACTAACGAGATTGAACAGCTAAACAGCGCGATCACTCTCGAAAAGTATAACTTTGACTTTAGTGAACATAAAGAGCGGTTGTTTGATCAGGTAGCGGCTGGTATTACAGGCTCACGCTGCGCAATTGCGCAAACGGGCACGATTGTGTTGTGGCCTACAGTTGCTGAGCCGCGCACTTTATCGTTAGTGCCCCCTGTACACTTTGTTATTGTGGATAGCCAAACACTCTACCCCACTTTTAGTGAGTTACTTGAAAAGGAGCAGTGGCATAATAAGCTGCCTACTAATGTGGTGTTTATTTCGGGTCCATCAAAAACTGCTGATATTCAACAGACGCTTGCCTATGGCGCACATGGACCCAAAGAGTTAATTGTATTAATCATCTAAGCATTTTAAATTCAAAAGATTAGCAGCTTAATAGCTGCTAATTACTTAACTGCAGCAACAACCGAAATTTCAACAAGCAAGCCATCTCGAGCCATTTTAGCTTCAACACAGGCGCGTGCAGGGGCATAGCCTTCAGGTACCCAGGCATCCCACACCTCGTTCATCTCAGCAAAATACTCCATGCTTTTTACATATATAGTCGCGCTTAGCATATTCTCTTTCGAGCTGCCGGCTTCATCTAGTAAAGTAGCTACTTTATCGAGCATAGTTTGAGTTTGCTCTTTAATATTTTTTTCAGCGTCTGCACAAACTTGTCCACACAGATAAATAATACCGTTATGCTTTACTATGCGGCTCATACGCGCATTAGTTTGAAGGCGTTCAATTGTCATAATTTATATTTTCCAAATTGTTTGGCATTAAACAGTGTCAGGCGCATTTATGTTTTTATATTCGCTGCGCTGGGTTTGCTCATTATAATTAATTACGGCAACTGCACCGGTATTAAAAATAGGCATATGGCCCACACATAACTGATCAACCAAATAACTTACTATGGGCATGTGCGCCACTACTAGCCAAGTATTGCACGCAGGGTGCGCCGCTATTAACGTCTCGATGTAATCGGCTGCAATTTGCGGTTTACCTTCAGGTATAATGTCTTTGCAGGTTTCGCTAAATTTAAACGTGTTATTTTTAGCAACCCCTTTTGCTGTTTGTTGAGCTCTAATGTAAGGACTAACTAACAGCGCATCGGGTGCATAGTTTTTTGCCAGCCACAGCCCCATTTTTTCAGCTTCAATATGACCCTTTTGGGTTAACTGTCTCGCTGCATCATCGGCCTGCATTGGCGTTGCTTCGCCGTGGCGCATTATTAAGATTGTTTTCATAATAAATCAACCAATTAAAGAATATAAAACAGTAGCCAGTTTGCTCGAATTTCCGCTATATTAATAACTCAAACCTATTTATTTTCTTAAAATAGTTCTTTCATGATGTTCAGGTAAATAGCATTGCATTCCTGAAGTTATCATCTGTTGTTAACAATTATACGTTTAGTTTCAGGAGCATCATTTGAAAATCAGCACCAATGATAACAGAGCTTACCGCACACTAACACTGGACAATGGTCTAAAAGTACTTTTAGTGCACGATCAAGACTCAGCAAAAGCTGCCGCATCCATGGCTGTTAACGCTGGTCACTTTGACGATCCGCTTGATAGGCAAGGCTTAGCGCACTTTTTAGAGCATATGTTGTTTTTAGGCACTGACCTTTATCCTGAATCAGGAAGTTTTAATAATTTTGTCTCGCAGTCTGGTGGCAATACCAACGCGTGGACTGGCACAGAGCATACCTGCTATTTCTTTGATATTAATAACCATTATATTGAAACAGCATTAGCGCAATTTAGCCGGTTTTTTATAGCGCCTACACTAAACCCCGCTGAAATAGAAAAAGAACGTAATGCTATTGAGGCTGAGTTTAAATTAAAAATTAAAGACGATGGCCGTCGAATTTATCAAGTGCATAAAGAAACGGTTAACCCTGCACACCCATTTGCTAAATTTTCCGTGGGAAACTTACAAACATTAGCAGATAGACAACGCTGTATTAGTGATGAATTACGTGACTTTTTTAATCAGCATTACCAAGCTCAGTGGATGACGTTAGTGATTTGTGCCAATGAGTCATTAGATACACTTGAGGCATGGGCAACTCAATATTTCTGGCAGATTAAAGGCAATAACAGCAAGTTAAAGCCACCTATAGAAGCGCCGCTTTATCGCAGCCAAGACTTGGGTAAGTTGCTCCATATTGAGCCACACAAGCATGTACAAAAGCTGATTATTAGCTTTGCTATGCCAAACATTGACGATTTTTATCGTCATAAAACGGTCAGCTTTATTGCGCACTTACTAGGTTATGAGGGGCAAGGCTCGTTGTATTCTGTGCTTAAAGAGCAAGGTTGGATCAATGCCCTCTCTGCAGGTGGCGGAATTAATGGCAGTAATTTTAAAGACTTTAATATTAGTATGGCGCTGACCGATGAAGGCATTGAATACTACGAAGATATTATTGAAATGGTGTTTGAATACATTTGTTTAATTAATAACAACATCGGCAAACTCCCTCGCCTATATCAAGATAAGCAAAAACTATTACAAATCGCATTTGATAACCAAGAAAAGTCTCGCCTAATTGATTGGGTCAGTAATTTAAGTATTAACATGCAACATTACGATGAAGTTAATTACTTACAGGGTGACTATTTAATGGAGGGCTTTAAAGCCAGCACGCATGAAATGGCGATGCAATGGTTAACTCCGCACAACATGCGTTTAGTGCTTATTCATCCGGGTGTAGAGCCTGAACACACAGCTGCTTGGTATAACACCCCCTATAAAATTGAAAAATTGTCGCTACATTGGCTCGAAGCACTTGCACAGATTAGCCAGCCACAAAGTGAAATGCTATTGCCCACGGCTAATCCTTATTTAGCTAAAGATGTCATTTTATATCCGGTTGAATCACAGCAACGACATCCAACATTACTGGTAAAAGAAGCAGGCTTTGACTTTTGGTTTAAACAAGACGCCACCTTTAGAGTCGCCAAAGGGCATTTTTATTTAGCCATGGACTCTGACTTTGCAGTAAAAGATGTGAAACATATGGCACTGACGCGGTTATTTTCAGATTTATTCATGGACAGTGTTGGCGAACAGTTTTACCCAGCGGAACTTGCGGGCTTAAGTTATCACTTAACCTCTCATCAAGGTGGCTTAACGCTTCACACTGCGGGGCTTTCTTCAAGCCAACTCGAATTAGTCGATCAGCTGATTGATGCACTATTTAACGTAAAAATTTGTGCCAAACGCTTTGCAGAATATAAAAAGCAATTAGTTAGACATTGGCGTAATAGCAATCAAAACAAACCCGTTAGTGAGCTATTTAGTATTTTAGGCGCTAAAATAATGCCGTGGAATCCTCAGCCTGACGAGTTAGCAAATGCACTCAAAGACACCTGTTTCCATCAGTTTAATGAATTTAGACAAGCGTTTTTTAATGCCCTTCATGTTGAGTCTTTTTTACATGGTAATTGGCAGCAAAATGATGCGCTTGAGTTTCAAAAGAAGGTCGCTCAGCACCTTAAAAAATCAGCCGTTATCAACGATTTAAAGCGCCCACTTTATGAAATTACTAAAGTGACCCGCTACGAGCTTGAACTTGCCTGCAGCGATAATGCCATGGTGATTTACTACCAAGCACAAAGCGATGACGTTATTGAAAAAGTGAAAATGATGGCGCTGAATCATTTAATTAATCAAG
The DNA here is from genome assembly GCF_005886925.1 of Pseudoalteromonas sp. S3260. NCBI lineage: Bacteria > Pseudomonadati > Pseudomonadota > Gammaproteobacteria > Alteromonadales > Pseudoalteromonadaceae > Pseudoalteromonas > Pseudoalteromonas sp. S3260. The sequence continues at coordinate 33,004 of NZ_PNCV01000033.1, read as the reverse complement.
ATTACTTTAATGAACTCAGAACCACGCAACAACTCGGTTATTTAGTAGGCGCAGGATACGCTCCTTTTAATACCCGTGCTGGTATTGCCTTTTATATACAATCACCAAAATTTGAGCCCACCACGTTACTGCACAGGCATAATTTATTTATTAGCCAGTATTTAGCAACAATTAATGAACTAACAGAACAAGACTGGCTGCAACAAAAACATGGATTAACAACCCATATTGCTGAAAAAGACAAAAATTTGCGTTTACGTTCACAACGTTTATGGCTTGCTATAGGTAATGGCGATCATCGGTTTAATATGCAGCAACGCCTGCTGGATTCTTTAAACGCATTAACGCTTGAAGATTTAAAAGCCTACGCCGCTGAAATTTTTAATGCAGATCGCCCAAGATATGAGCTTTTAAGTGCCAAATCTGTGAATTTGTCTGAGAAACTACCTCTTTATTCGCATTCTCTTTGACTCTTGCTCGCGCTTGATTTAGATTGTCTTTTGTTAATAAGAAGTAAGACAATGAAAAAAATAAAAATAATAAAATACATTCTATTGTTGGCCTCTTTGGCCACAGCCTACTCAGCGAGTGCATTCGAGTCATCGTTTAACTTGAATTTAAATGCGTTGGTCGTGAGCGTGTGCGCAATAATGTCGTTAGTTGTGGTTTATTTGTTAACGATTGTTCACTCACTCAAGCGTTCACACTCTCAATTACAGCTTTCTGAAAAACGATTAAAAAGTACCGTAGAAGGTAGTGGTGACACGCTTTGGGATTGGAATATCAAAACCGGTAAAGTTATTCGTATCAATGACAAATACGTGATGAATAGTAATAACCTAGTAGAATTTCCACCGAATAAAAGCTTGATCCACCCCCGCGATTTAACCCATGTTGATTACCTACTAAAAAAACACTTTGCCGAAGAAAGTACTTTTTTTGAAGCAACTTATCGTATTAAAGACAGCTTTGGTAAATGGCACTGGGTGCTCGACCGCGGAAAAATCATTGAAAAAGACGCTAACCTTAGCCCACTGAGAATGACTGGCACAGTGAGAGATATCTCGCAGTTAAAATCAACGGAAGATCGACTTAACTTATTTGCAAAATGTGTTGAGTCACTCACTGATGCGCTGGCCATTTATGATAAAGACTTTAGGCTTGTAGATATTAATCCCAGCTTTTTAACTTTGTTTGGCGGCGTACGCGAGCAATACCTTAAAAAAGAATTTCATTTAGCCGGTTACGACAAAAGCTATATAGAATCCATAAAAAATACCGTTAGAAAGCACGAACATATTCAAGAAGAAGTAAAGCTTCGCAATAGCGATCATGCTCTGCTGCCATTTGAAATTTCAATAGATGAAATTAAAAACGCACAAAATCAAATAACAAATTATGTGGTGGTGTATTCAGATTTAACCGAGCGTAAAAAAACGGAGTCAGAGCTCAATAATTTATCAAACATAGATCGCACCACCAGCTTACCTAACCGTAATTTGTTTTTTTCTGACTTACAAAAACTCGCAAAGCAGCACTCTCATCATGCATTACTCGTATTTGATTTAGATAACTTTAAAAAGATAAACGACTCATTAGGCCATCAATTAGGTGATAGTTTACTGGCAAAGCTTGCTATGCGTTTAAATAAGCTCACCCGTGAAAATGACGTATTTTATCGCCTTGGCGGCGATGAATTTGCGCTAGTTATGTCAAACACCAACGATATTCTCACTATCACTCGCATGGCTAAACAGTTTTTGGCGGCCATAGCTACACCATTTAAAATGGCAGGCCATGAACTTGCTATCACCTCAAGCGTTGGTATAGTGTTGTTTCCCGAAGATGGTAACACCCCCGAAATACTATTAAAGAACGCCGATACTGCGATGTATCATGCTAAAAAGAAAGGCAATAGCTACCTGTTCTTTAATGACACCATGAACCGCCAAGCAGTAAAACGACTGCAAATAGAAAACCTAATGCGCTTTGGCTTAAAAGAAGATCATTTTGAGGTGTATTACCAGCCTAAAATGAATATTCGTACTGGTAAGCTTGCTGGAATGGAAGCGTTGGTACGTTTTATTACCCCGAAAAAGGGGGTTATTAGCCCAGGGGTATTTATTCCAATTGCCGAAGAAACAGGGCAAATTATTGAAATTGGTGAAGTAGTTTTAAACAAAGCTTGTCGCGATGTAAAACAGTGGTTAGATGCAGGCTTATTTAATGCCCGTGTTGCTGTTAACTTATCAGCAAAACAATTTAGCCTACCCGATCTAACCTCGCGCATAGATGTGATTTTACAAAAAAATGAACTGCCTTCGTACTTTTTAGAGCTTGAGATAACTGAAGGCACCGTAATGGACGATCCACAAGAAGCCATTGCGATTATGTGCTCTTTAAGTGCCCGTGGTATTCACTTAGCAATGGATGACTTTGGTACCGGCTATTCATCACTTGCGTATTTAAAGCAGTTTCCACTCAATACGCTTAAGGTAGATAAAGCCTTTATCGATGATATGAAGACTGAACGTGGCCGCAATATGGTGGACTCTATCGTCACTATTGCGCATAACCTTGATTTGCATGTAGTTGCCGAAGGGGTGGAGCAAGCGTCGCAAATAAGCATACTTGAAGAGCTAAACTGTGAAACACTGCAGGGTTATTACTACTCTAAACCACTCTCAAAAGATGAATTTACTGCGTTTTTAAAACAACAACAAAGCCAATCAAAACTCAGTTTAATTAGAGCGACCAGTTAAGCACGCCATAGACACGCATTTACACCTATATTGCGTATCAATGCACGTCGATAATGCACATTAAACAAGCACCAAGCAACAGGACCAAACACGCCACCTAAAAATAACCAGCGTTTAACAGGCATGCCCTTTTTAATGGTTTCTAAATACATAAGCGCTATAAATACACCGCTAAGCAAAATAAATAACACCACCACCTCAACCAGCTCAAAAATAAGGCGCGTATAATAGCGTTAAACTGGCTAAATTTGAAGCAACGCATGCTGCTAATCAGCAATAATGCTTAATCAATTTGAGGGGCAAATCAGACACAAAAAAGCCGAGCAACTTAAATACTCGGCTAATCAACATAGATTTATAGCGGCTTACTTGTCAGCACGGCCCATAAACTTATGCTCGGCAGTATTAATGCGGATGCGATCACCCGTTGAAATATGCTCTGGCACTTGAATAGTTAAGCCCGTTGATAAGCGTGCAGGCTTTGAGCGAGCGCTGGCTGAAGCTCCCTTAATTGAAGGGTCGGTTTCTTCAACAACAAGTTCAACACTTGAAGGAAGATCAAGCCCAACTGGCGCACCATCAATCACAATAACGTGCACACCTTGGGTCTCTTCATTAACAAATTGAATTTCTTCCGCTATGGCGTCTTTATTTAAATTGTAAGGCGTGTAATCTTCATTATCCATGAAGACATACTCATCGCCATCAATGTACGACAGCATGGCTTCACGACGGGTTAAATCTGCAAGGTTAAGCATATCGCTGTCTTTAAATGTTTCGTCAACTTTACTACCCGTTACTACATCGTATAAACGCATACGGTATAAACTACCACCAGCACGACCTTGTGGTACTGAGCGTACAATATCTTTTACTACTAATACACGGCCATTAAAGTCAATAGCCGTCCCTTTTTTAACATCACTTGCCTTTGGCATGGGTGAATTCCTATTGTTTTTTTGATTGCGAGAAACATACCACGAAACTGATTTTGTTCAACAATAAAGTGATATGATTAGCTTCTTACTTCGTATTGACTTATAAATCTGTAATTTAGACTGAAACACGTGTTATCTAGTGGCAAAAAGCTGCTATGGTTAAGTTATCGATTATGACCTCAAGGAATGGCTCATGAACCAACAAACTGTACATACTTATTTAATGAACAAACCGTTAGTTAAACTAACGCAACCTTTTGCTAAAGATGTTGATGTATATAAAGTAAACCATAAGATGTTCGCCACCCTTGCACTGAGCGATGAGGGTGAAACCGATGAAAACGGCGAACCTATTTGGTGGCTAAACTTAAAGTGCGACCCTGATGAGGCGCAATCATTACGGGATATTTTCCCTGCCGTTATTCCAGGTTATCATATGAATAAACGCCTTTGGAATACAGTGATTTTAGACGGCTCAGTACCACAGGGTGAAATTGAGCGTATGATTGATAACTCGTTTAATTTGGTGGTCGACAACATGCCTGATAAAGATAAAAAGGCCATTGAAGCGTTACTGTAAATAAGCATCCATATCGCAACTTTTTACCAATTCGCTTAATTAAGTATTATGGTGTATGGGTATTACTGATTATCAAACATAAAAAAAGCCGCATAATTTGCGGCTTTTTTACGTTAACTTAAAAAAGCCGCATAATTTGCGGCTTTTTTACGTTAACTTAAAACATTAATCTTTGTGTTCAGTCATCTCATTTGGAGTGTCAGTTGATTTATCATCACCTTGCGCTAACTCCACTTCAGCTTTATTGGCGGCTGTTGTGTAAAACTTATCGCCTTTATCAGCCATTGCAACCAGTGATTCACAGGGTGCAAAAATAGCGTTGCTGTTAGCCAGAGTAGACATATCAGAGCTTATTTTACCTGCGCCTAATTTATCCATATAGCTAAACGGGCCACCTAAGAACGGTGGGAAACCAATACCAAAAATAGCACCAATATCACCATCACGCGGGCTGGCAATAATACCGTCATCTAAACAGCGAACGGCCTCATTAAGCATTTGTGAGATACAACGCTTAGCAATTTCGTTTTTATTTAAACGTGGAGCTGGGGTTACACCTAGTAGCTCATAGACTGACTCATCAACCTTTTTGCCTTTCTTGTCGTATTCATAAAAACCACGACCCGTTTTACGGCCTAAGCGCTTTGAATCAATCATGCGCGAGAAAGCATCTGGGCCTTTAAAACGCTCACCCAATTCTTTTTCAAGAATTGGCGCGATTTTAGAACCAATATCAATACCGACTTCATCAAGCAGTGCCAACGGCCCTACTGGAAAACCAAACTCAACTAAGGCTGCGTCAATTTTTTCAATTGGCTCACCGGCAAGCATTAAGTTTGCCGCCTCATTCAGGTATGGCGCTAAAATACGGTTTACGTAAAAACCGGCCATGTCTTTTACCACAATTGGCGTTTTACCTTGCTTACGCGCAAAGTTAACTACACGAGCAATCGTTTCTTTTGAGGTGCCTTCGTGAGGAATAATTTCTACCAGTGGCATTTTCTCTACTGGTGAGAAATAATGTAAACCAATTACATTTTCAGGGCGTTCTGCTTTTGCTGCAATTTGCGAAATAGGTAATGACGAAGTATTACTTGCGAAAATAGTATTCGCTTGGCAATGCTGCTCTACATCAGCAACCATACCTTGCTTCAGTTCTAAATCTTCAAATACGGCTTCTATCACTAAATCTATGTGTTTAAAACCGCTGTAATCGGTAGTGCCGGTAATGCGGTTCATCGTTAACTGCATATCGGCTTTAGACATAATACGGCGTTTAAGACGCTTATCTAAAATTTTGTATGTGTAGTTCATGGCATTACTTATGCCCTGCTCTGCCACATCTTTAATACGCACCGGCAATTTAGCTTTAACCGCACTCACATGGGCAATACCTGCGCCCATTAAGCCACCACCTAACACGGCAGTTTTACTAATCGCGGGAGCATCATCATTGCGCCATTCTTTTTTCATTTCAGTGGTTGCAAAGAAAATGCCGCGCAGTGCTTTAGACTCATCACTCATTACCAATGTGGCAAAACCTTCTGCTTCAGTTTTATACGCTTTCATTTCGTCAAGCTCTACGCTTGCACGTACCGCTTTAATAATTGCAAGCGGCGCAGGGTAATGACCACCGGTTTTTTTAAGAACGTTTTCTTTAGCTTTTTTAAAGATAAAGTTACGGCCAAACGGGTTTGATTCTAATAACTTACTGATCTTATCAAGTTTAGGCTCTTTAGCTTGTGGCTTTTTCTTCGCCGCAAACTCTTTAGCCACTTTTAACAGTACGCTTTGTGGTACACAATCATCCAATACACCGGCTTTTTTAGCTTGTTTAGGACGAATTTGTTTACCGGTTAGCATCCACTCGAGGGCTTTTTGAATGCCCACGATTTTAGTTAAGCGCTGTGTACCACCACCGCCAGGTAATAAACCTAGTTGTACTTCTGGTAAACCAATTTTTGTTAAATCGCTATCTGTACCTACGCGGTAATCACAGGCTAAAGCAAATTCTAAACCGCCACCAAGTGCTGCGCCATGTATAGCACTAACTGTGGTGTACGGAAGCTTTTTCATATCAAAAAATGCTTGATGGCATAATTCGCTAATAGCTAATGCATCTTCACGCTTTTGCACGTTGTCTAGCATTTTAACATCGGCACCAGCAATAAAGTTATCGCTTTTACCGCTAATAAATACCATACCTTTAACTGCGTGCTCTTTAGCTTGTGCTAATAATGCTTTTAAATCATCAGCAAAGCTATCTCGCAGGGTGTTCATTTTTTCACCCGGTACATCAATTGTCACTACGGCTATTTTGTTATCATCAACCGTTAAATTAAATACTGAATCTGTCATTACGCACTCTCCAATACAAAGGCTGCACCTAAACCACCCGCAGCACAGGCAGTCGTTAACGCTAAACCACCGCCACGACGCTTAAGCTCGTATAAACTTTGTGTAATTAAACGCGCGCCGGTTGCCGCAAATGGATGACCATATGCAAGCGAGCCGCCGTTCACGTTAAACTTATCCATGTTAATTTCACCTATGGCTTTATTACGCCCTAAGTGCTCTTGTGCAAATTTATCTGAAGCAAACATTTTCATATTCGCTAAGGTTTGCGATGCAAACGCTTCATGCATTTCAATAAGGTCTAAATCAGCTAACGTAATACCCGCTCTATCAAGTGCGATAGGCGTTGAGTGAGCCGGCCCCATTAGCATGTCTTTTTCTACGCCAATGGCTGAGAACGCAAAACTACGCACATAACCTAAAATTTCATAACCCAAAGCTTTGGCTTTGCTTTCGCTCATCATTAACACTGCTGCTGCGCCATCAGTTAGTGGGGTTGCATTGGCAGCAGTGACTGAGCCGTGTTGACGGTCAAATACTGGCTTAAGCTTGGCGTAACCTTCAACCGTTGAGTTTTTACGGATATTATTATCTTCTTCAATAAAGCTTTTATAAGGCGGTAAATGAGCCGTCATTACTTCATCTTTAAGCTTGCCATCAGCCCAAGCTTGCGTTGCCAGAGAGTGAGAACGATGCGCTAAAGCATCTTGATCTTCACGGCTAATGTTATGGGTTTTAGCCATTTGCTCGGCTGTTTGTCCCATTGATAAACCCGTTGAGTACTCAGCAACCGCTGGCGGCACTGGCAATAAATCTTTTAAACGTAGTTTTGAGAATATTTTTAAACGCTGACCAAGCGTACGTGCTTTGTTTAAATCAACTAAGCTACCCGCTAATTTTTTACTTACACCAATTGGCAATACAGACGATGAATCGGCACCACCGGCAATTCCTACGCTTACAGAGCCTGCCATAATTGATTCGGCAACGTTTGCTATCGCTTGAAAACTCGTCGCACACGCACGCGATACAGAGTATGCATCAACCGATACTGGCATCCCAGTACCCAATACAATTTCACGCGCAATATTTGGCGCTTCTGGCATTTGTACTACTTGCCCAAAAACCAATTGATCGATTTCTGACTTGTCGAAATTTAATCGCTCAAGCATTTCATTAACCACTAGCTTACCCATATCCAATGCTGGTACATGGTGGAACGCAGTCGCTTGCTTAGCAAAAGGAGTACGTAAGCCGCTTACGATGGCAATACGGTCGCCTTTTGGTGTTTTAAGTATGTTTTGCTCAGACATTTATTATTCTCTCCCGCTGACAGGTCAGACCTGTATGTTTTCTCCGATTCTAAACAACCCGTGTGATAAAGCCAATAGATAAAGGTAAATAAATACAAAAGCGCCATTGTATATCACTACATACATTGTATGAGGGTAATACAATAGGCTTTTTTAGCTGGTTTTACAAAGTTTTATGTTAGGCTAAAAAATCGTTAAAAAATAACGAACTATTTCTAAAAAATCAGTCTAACTCTTGAGTTATCCACTTATAAACCTTATAACTAGCTCAGTATTTGTTACCTAACCAATTTAGGTATTATTTAAGCTGACGAGGACAGTCCACTTATTATGGCAGCTAACGCATTTTCACAATTAAAAACGTACTTAGATACACAAATCATTGGCCAGCCAGCGCTTACTCAAGCTCTTTTAATTGCTATATTAGCCGATGGCCACTTACTTGTTGAAGGCCCTCCAGGGCTTGCAAAAACGCGAGCGGTTAATGCTTTAGCAAAAGGTATTGAAGGCTCGTTTCAGCGTGTTCAGTTTACCCCAGACTTATTACCTGCCGATGTAACCGGCACTGATATTTATCGTCAACAAACCAGTGAGTTTGTGTTTGAAAAAGGCCCTTTATTTCATAACCTCATTTTAGCGGATGAAATAAACCGAGCACCGGCAAAAGTACAATCGGCATTATTAGAAGCAATGGCCGAGCGCCAAGTCACGGTGGGCAAAAACACCTATCCACTCAGTGACCTGTTTTTAGTGATGGCAACACAAAACCCGCTTGAGCAAGAAGGTACTTACCCGCTACCAGAAGCGCAATTAGACCGCTTTTTAATGCACTTAAGTATTAATTACCCAGGTGCTGAGCATGAGCTTGATATTTTACGTTTAACCCGTGGTGAAGCACTTAATGATGAAGCCCCAGTGCTTGAGCAAATTTCACAACCCGATTTGTTTGCTGCGCGAAAAGCAATTTTAGGTCTGTATTTGGCCGAGCCATTAGAGCAGTACCTAGTGCAACTGATCATAGCCACTCGAGAAGGTGCAAACTTAGATGAACAACTTGGCCGCTGGATTGAATACGGCGCCAGCCCACGTGCCACGATTGCTCTTGATAAGTGTGCCCGCGCTCATGCGTGGTTAAGTGGCCGTGATTTTGTATCACCTGACGATATTCAAGCTGTGGTACATAATGTATTGCGCCATCGTATTATTTTAAGTTACGAAGCACAGGCCGATGGTATTACAAAAGATCAGGTCATTAGCCGTATTGTTGAACTAGTCGCAGTACCTTAAGTTATGCAAACACACTTTGATTCTCAGGCATGGCTTAAATTAAGTCATAGCCATGGTGTTAATTTATCGCTTAAAGAGCTGATGTATTATAAAGCTAAGGCACAACTGCTTGAGCTGGCACCTAAAGTTAGAATAAAAAATACCTTAGCAGGGCAATACCTTGCGCCCCACAAAGGCCGGGGTATGGAGTTTGCCGAAGTGCGTCATTATCAAAACGGTGACGATATACGCTCTATTGATTGGCGCGTTACCGCGCGCACAGGCGAAACCCACACTAAACTTTTTCAAGAGGAAAAAGAGCGCCCGGTATTTGTGTTTACTGACTTTTCAAACTCAATGCTATTTGGCTCGCAATTATTGTTAAAATCGGTGCAAGCAGCACATATTAGCGCCTTAGTTGCGTGGTCAGCGTGTCAGCGTGGCGACAGAATTGGCGGTATTGTGTTTAATCAGCACTCGCATTTAGAGCTAAAACCCAGCGCTCGTGAAAAAGCGGTATTAAAACTATGCCATAATTTATGCGACGCTCATCAGCAGGCACTTGAAAATATTGATAAACCCGCCAGCAATAACTTTAGTGATAACCTCAAACGTTTAAATCACTTAGCTAAGCCTGGTAGTTTGGTTTATATCGTGTCTGATTTTAACGCCTTGGATGACGCCAGCTTCAAGCAACTGGAACTTTTGGCGCGTCATTGCGAACTGATTGGGTGTCATATTAGCGACCCCTTTGAACATCAATTACCTGCTTTTAAACAAACGGTAACCGTCAGTGCTAATAATCAGCAATTTGCCCTGCCCTTAATGGACAAGAGCTTTAGACAACGATTTGCTAAAAATGCCGAGCACGCATTTAGCGCGCGTATTAATCGCTTAACAAAGTCTGGACTCACCCTATTATCATTTAATGCAGCCACTGCGCTGGAACTGCAATTAGTGAGAAAATAAATCATGCAAACCTCTCCACTTGATGGTCTACACGATATTATTGCTCCCACCCAAGTCGACTGGTGGCCACTCGCTCCTGCTTGGTGGGTTGTTATTGCAATTGCTGTGTGTTTATTGTGTAGCTTAATTGTCATAATTTATAAAAATTATCGCTTTAAAAAGCCAAAACGTGATGCCATTGCATTAGCTAATCAACAACAGTCAGCGCAGCAATTGCATGTCATTTTAAAGCGTTTAGTGATCACCTATTACGATCCGCGTTTAGCCGCGCAGTCAACAACGCATTGGTGCAACACATTGAACCAACTTTCAGCGATTGGCTTTAAAGAAGAAGAAATTTTAAGCCTATATAACGCTAATCAAACACAGGCAGCACTTAGTGATAAATTTCGCCAAGCCATTAAACAATTTAAACTAAAGGAGCCGCTGCATGTTTGAATTTAGCTGGCCATGGCTGTTTTTATTACTGCCGCTACCTTTAATATTGTTACTATTAAAACCCGCCGCCAATGATGCCAACACGCGTCTGCGCATTCCAAGTTTTGCATCACATAATTTAAGCAATCAAAGCATAGAGCCAAGTGCGCGTAAATTGAATATTGTCGAGTGGTTGCTGTGGTTATTATTAGTGACCGCATCAGCAAATCCAACGTGGTTAGATGAGCCCATATCGCTACCCAACGAAGGCCGCGATATAATGCTCGCTGTGGATTTGTCAGGGTCAATGACCGAACAAGACATGGCTTACAATGGCCAATATGTTGACCGTTTAACCATGGTCAAAGCAGTGCTAAGTGACTTTATAGAGCAGCGCCAAGGCGACAGACTCGGCCTTATATTGTTTGGTGATACCGCTTTTTTACAAACCCCACTGACGCGTGATGTGAAAACCGTCAGTAAAATGCTCTCTGAGGCGCAAATTGGTTTAGTAGGACGCGCCACGGCGATTGGTGACGCTTTAGGTTTATCGGTAAAACGCTTTGCCAGTAAAAAAGAAAGTAACCGTATTGTGGTGTTGCTTACAGATGGACAAAACACTGCAGGTAACCTTGACCCAGAAGATGCGCTGTTACTTGCCCGTGAAGAAGGTATAAAAGTGTACACCATCGGAGTCGGTTCAGATAACCCGCGCGGCTTTAGTTTATTTAATATGGGCTCTGGGGGCAGTAACCTAGATGAGGGCTTATTGAAAAAAATTGCTGAGCAAACAGGCGGTCTGTATTTTAGAGCAAAAGATGTTGCTGGCCTGCAACAGATTTACGCTGAGCTTGATAAGCTTGAACCAATTAGTGCCGATGAGCAAACCTTTCGCCCACAAACAGCCTTGTTCTATTATCCGTTATTACTGGCCATTTTACTCATAAGTGCAATGGCATTGATAAAAACAGTGCGCGCAATGAAGGAGCCAAACTAATGGATTTTGAATTTATTCGTCCTGCTATTTTATGGCTGTTACTCCCTGCCTCAGGGTTATTTTTTATCGCCTTACTAAAACATAAAAAAAACCAGTCAGCGTCACTTATTGCGCCGCACTTGGCATCATTTGTAATGAGTGAATCAAACAATAAAGCTCGCCAGCCGCTGTGGCTGGTTGCGTTATTTTGCAATTTAGCAATTATATTTAGTGCAGGGCCAAGCTTTGAAGAGAAGCAAGTACCCGTGTTTCAAAGTAAAAGTGCCCGCGTTATTGTCATGGATATGTCCTACTCTATGTATAGCACCGACATTGCTCCCAATCGATTAATGCAATCACGTTTTAAAGCCCTCGATATGGTTGAGCTATTTAAAGAAGGCGATACCGCGTTAGTGGCTTACGCAGGCACTGCCTATACCATTTCACCACTGACCAACGACGCTAAGACTCTTGCCAACCTTATTCCTAGTTTAAGCCCTGAAATTATGCCAGATAAAGGCTCAAACGTACTCGCTGGCTTAGATATGGCACAAGAGCTACTAAGCCAAGCCGGCTACCTCGATGGCGATATTATTTTGATCACCGATGGTATTGAGCAACAACAGCAAAGCGATGTAAGCCGTTTTACCAACAGTAGTCAATATCGACTTAATATTTACGGCGTAGGCACCGCACAAGGAGCCCCTATAAAGTTACCTGAAGGCGGATTTTTAAAAGATAATTATGGTCAAATTGTGGTGCCAACCCTCAATGCGTCATTACTTGAAGGACTTGCAAAAAATAGCGGTGGGCAGTTTGCCGATTACCAGCCAAGCAATAGCGATATTGCCGTTTTTTCACCGCAAGCAAACAGTGAAGTACTAAAAAGTGAAAAGCCAAATTTAGCCTTATGGCGAATTGACGCCGGTATTTATGGTTTGCTTATTTTACTGCCTTTAGCTTTGTATTTATTTAGACGTTCTGCATTAGTTAGCGCAGTACTATTACTTAGCTTTTTACCTCAACAAAATGCGCATGCCGCAGAGCTGCCAACCCTGTTTAAAAATACGGATCAACGGGCATTAGAGGCATACAACAACAAAGAGTATCAACAAGCAGCTCAGGCTCGCTCAAGCGCCCTCAAAGGGGCTGCACTGTATCAGCAAGGGCAATTTGATGCTGCCTTGAATGAGTTTAGCCAAGATAAGTCAGCAACCGGTTATTATAACTATGGCAACGCCTTGGCTAAAGCAGGACAATTAGAGGCTGCCATTGACGCGTATAAACAAGCGCAAGTAAAGCAAGATAACTTTAGAGAAGCCGCTGAGAATCAAGCGCTTGTTGAGCAGTTACTAAATCAACAACAGCAAGATCAACAAAATCAGCAAGGCAATGATTCGCAAAATCAAAATGAGCAAAGTCAAGAGGATGCAGATAAATCAAAACAAGATCAGCAAAAAAATGGCGAGAAAAACAACGCAGATAAAAGCGAAGAGGACAGCCAAAATAGTGAGCAACAGCAATCAGATCAGTCCTCGCAGCAATCAAAAGATCAACAAGGCCAATCTGGTGAGCAATCAGACAAACAGAATGAGCCTGACATGCAAGCTCAGTCACAAAGCCAACAAAATGAAAATAAAGACGAGAATACACCGCAGCAAGATGAGCCGCAAAATCAACCTAATGAGATGAGTGAGCAACCGCCCTCTGATGAGCAAAAACAGCAGGCACAGCAACAAGCCATGCAGGCACAAGCCGCTGAGCTCACTAATGAAGAAAAAGAAAAAGCACAGCAACTAAATCAGTTATTAAGAAAAGTGCCCGACGATCCCGCTATTTTATTAAGAAACAAAATGCAATTAGAAGCCCAAAAAAGACAATATCAACGTCGTCCAACAGGAGTAGAAAAATCATGGTAATGCGATTATTTTGCTGTTTATTGCTATTAACTGCCATGCCATTAATGGCCGCCACCACTTTGGAGGCAAGCGTTGATAAAAACCCAGTATTAGCGGGTGAATTTTTTATGCTTAATATTAGTATTGATGATTCAATAAAAGGGCAACAACCCGACACCTCAGCATTATTAAAAGATTTTGTAGTCGGCCCTATGAGCTTAAGTAGCCGCACTAACATTATTAATGGCAGTATAAAAAAACAAACCTCTTGGTCTGTTAAACTAATGACCCGCAAGGCGGGTGAATACACCATTCCCAGTTTTAGTGTTGCAGGGCTAAACTCGCAACCAATTAGTTTATCGGTTAAAGAGCGCAGCAGCGACGCAGATAAAAATAACGATATATTTTTAAAAACCTCACTCTCAAACAACAGCTTATTTGTACAAGAGGCTGGCGTTTACACCATTAAGCTTTACTTAGCCAAAGAGCTTCTTGATGGCAGCTTAAGTGCGCCAAGTATGGAAGATGCCCAACTTACCCAACTCGGTAAACAAAGCGAAGATTATGAACTGGTTAACGGTAAACGTTATTTAGTGATCACCCGTAATTATTTAATTCAGCCCCAAAAAAGTGGCGCCTACACTATTGCAGCTCCTGTTTTTCAGGGGCGTATTCAGCAAAACTATCGTCAATTGGAAGTGTCAGCGCTTGGCGATGAGCAGCAAATTGAAATTAAACCTATCCCTGAAAACTATCAAGGAGACTGGTTACCCAGTGAACTGGTGAGCTTAACCGAGCAATGGCAGCCAGAGGATAATAACGTTGAAGCCGGCACGCCGATAACACGTACTATTATGCTTACCGCCTTAGGGGTGACTAAAGAGCAACTACCCGAAATTGATATGCCTACTATTAATGGTATTCGCAGCTACCCGGATGAAAAAGAAACCAATAATGCGGTACGTGATGGTCGAGTGGTATCACAGCAAAGCGCCTCATTTGCGCTACTGCCACAAACACCTGGCACTTACACATTACCTGAAATTAGCTTGCCTTGGTATAACACCAAAATAAATCGGATTAGTTATGCGACCTTACCTGAGCGTACTATTACAGTAACACCCAGTACAACAGCGCCAGTGCAAACGCTTAATCCGCCAGCTGAAAACAACCTAAATAACACTATGGCAGAGTCAACGAAGCAAGCAGTTACAGTGCAACAGCAAACTGCCACACCACTGTGGCTAATTATTGTGGCCGCGCTTGGTTATGTTTTATGGATTGCGACGCTGATTTTTTACTTTATTAAACGCCCAGCTAAAGAAGTGCAACAAGCGGCTCAAACAACTAATAAAACAAATCAACAACCATCTTTAAAAGCCCTGCTGGTATTAGCTAAAAGCCATGACGAAAAAGCATTTTACGATGCGCTTAATCAGTATGCGCTAACCCTTACAGGTAAAAAGGTAGGGGCGCTATCCCATTTATGCGCTATGATAAACAACTCAGAGTTCACCGCGCAGGTAAACAATTTACAAGCACAGTTGTACAGTAAGCAAACGGCTAGCGCCAACTTAGACGCTATAGTTAGCATGTTAAAGGCACATCAATCGCAAACAGCTAAGCCTTCATCACCTGCGTTAAAAGAGCTGTATTCTTGATCTCAATTGTATTTTGCTTTTTTGACCTATAATAATTTTAACTAAAAAGTGCTTATGTTTGGAAATAAAAAATCGAATGATCAGGTCTTAATTAATATGGCTGAAAAACAACAACGCTATGAAGCCTTGGTTCATGTTTATCATAAGGAACTCTATCGCTTTGCTTACTGGTTATGTAACGATCCGACTATTGCTGATGACTTAGTGCAAGAAACCTTTTTACGTGCTTGGCGATCGCTTGACTCGTTACTCGATCAAAAAGCAGCTAAGCCATGGTTGCTAACAATTTTAAGACGCGAAAATGCGAGGCGCTTTGAGCGCAAGCAATTTGATTACAGTGATGTAGATAACGACACATTGGTGGATCAAACCAGCCATAGTTTAGATACAGCAATGGAACAAACCGTTATTCAGCGACAAATTTCTTTATTGGCTGATGACTACAAGGAGCCGCTGTTGCTACAGGTGGTAATGGGCTGCACCGGAGATGAAATTGCAGACATTCTTAACTTAAATAAAAATACTGTTATGACACGTTTATTCCGAGCAAAAAATCAACTTAAAGAGGCATTAAGCCGTGATGATGAACAACTTAAAGGGGCATCAAAATAATGGATGAACTTGAGTTTCGTCGCCGCACGATTGCGCAGCCAAATGAGCTGGACAAAGAACTTCAGGAATTTTCAAACAGCAGTGCCGACAGACAACAATTTTTAAATGAAAGCAAAGCATTCGATAAACAACTCGACGACGCGCTTGATATTACTATACCTGACAATCTTGCTGAACGAATTATTTTAAACACCTCGTTAAAAGAAAAAGCTAGAACAGATGAACTTGAGCAAAAGGATAACGTGGTTAGTGCACGCTCATGGTTTAAGTTCGACCGAATGCATTTGGCTTTGGCAGCTTCGTTTGTGATTGCAGTAAGTGCGTTTATGTTTAGCGAAGAACAAAGTATTAATCAAACGGCTGGTGAGCATGCACTAGCCCATGTTTACCATGAAATTTATGCGTTAAATAAAACTCAACAAATTAGCATCCAAACTGTCAATGAAAAGCTGGCTTTACTTGGCGGCCATATTAGTGATTTACCTGGCAAAGTGACTTATGTTAACTTTTGCGATTTTCAAGGTGAGAAAGGTATTCATTTAGTGTTTGAGTCTGACTTTGGGCCTATGACCGTGTTTATTGTGCCAAGCGATAATCAAATCTTTGAAATTGGCTCTGATGATTTTAATGACTCTCGCTATGCTGGCCATATAAATCGTGGCAAACAGGCCGATACCGTGCTAATTGCAAGCCTTGGCTCACCAGTTGATATGTATAATGAACGTATTTCAGGTGCTATTCGCTGGCTTTAAGCCATTATAGAAACAATAAAAAACCGCAACGAGTGTGCGGTTTTTTTATTATTTAAAAGCCAAAGCTGCTTACTGATTACTTACAAACATCAGCAACAGCGTTAGCAAAGTAATCGATGTTTGCTTGACTAATTCCCGCTACGTTTACACGGCTAGAGCCCACAATATAAATACCGTAGTCTTTTTGTAGACGCTCGATTTGCTCTTTATTAATACCTAAGAAAGAGAACATACCGTGTTGGCGGTCTATAAATGAGAAGTCTTGAGCAATGTCTTTGGCTGCAAGGCTGTCTTTAATTAAACTACGTAACCCATTAATACGGTTACGCATTTCATCAAGTTCACTGTGCCATAGCTGCGTTAACTCTGTGCTGCTTAAAATAGTGTTTACAATGTCTGCACCATGCGCTGGCGGCATAGAATAAATGCTACGTACCACACTTAATAACACCGAGTTTGAAATATCAGCTGTTGCACTGTCTTTTGCAATGATTGAACAGGCACCAATACGCTCACGGTATAAGCCGAAGTTTTTAGAACATGATGAACAAATGATCAACTCTTCAACCGCATTGGCTAAAATACGTAAACCATTCGCATCTTCTTCTAAAGAAGAGCCAAAACCTTGATATGCAATATCAATTAATGGCGTAAAACCCACATCTTTTGCAAGTTCAGCAATAGTATTCCATTGTGTTTCGTTTAAATCCATACCACTTGGGTTGTGACAACATGCATGTAATAACACAACATCGCCCTTAGGCACCTGTGTTAATGTTTCAACCATTTCATCAAACAATAAATCTTTGTTTTCGTAGTCGTAGTATGGGTATTCTTTAACAGTTAAGCCTGCAGCTTCAAATAAGCTAATGTGGTTAGCCCACGTTGGGTTAGTAACCCATACAGTTGCGCCTGGGTTACAACGTACAATAAATTCTGCTGCAACACGAAGTGCGCCTGTACCACCAGGTGCTTGTGCTGTGCGTACGCGATTAGCTAATAATGCTGGGTGCTCACCAAGAAGAAGATTTTCCATTTGTTGACAGTAATCTAAGTTACCAGCAAGACCAATGTAAGATTTGCTCATTTCATTTTCTAA
Source organism: Pseudoalteromonas sp. S3260 (assembly GCF_005886925.1). Taxonomy (NCBI): domain Bacteria; kingdom Pseudomonadati; phylum Pseudomonadota; class Gammaproteobacteria; order Alteromonadales; family Pseudoalteromonadaceae; genus Pseudoalteromonas; species Pseudoalteromonas sp. S3260. The sequence goes on along the minus strand of NZ_PNCV01000033.1, from coordinate 15,406 downwards.
ACGAAACGCTTCTGCTTTTTTTACTGACTTTAATACCGGGGTATTCCCCTGCTCGTCTTTATATACACCAACCCCTAAGTCAATCTTATTAGGGTTAGTATCTTGCTTATAGGCCGCCATAAGGCCAAGAATAGGGTCTGTTGGTAATGGTTTTAATACTGAGAACATTGACTATCTCTTCGTTATTTAGGGGTTAGCTGTTGCGCTAAGCTTAACATAAAAACTCACTCGATTGACCAGTGTTATTTACACTAAAAAGTGAGGAATTTTAATACAGCATGCAATTAATAACGCGAGTGTCGCATTATCAAAAAAATCCGTGCTAAAGGCTTCGCCATCGACAATGCCAATGCACTGCTTTTGCGCATTAAATAGTGGTAAACAGGCCTCTGCTTTTACCTTAGGGTCGCAGGTGTAATACTCACCACCCGCGGCTAAATATTGCTCAACATTATTAATGACACGTCCTTTACCACTGAGTGCCACTTGCACATTATTACTGCCGGTTGCAAATTCAGCGGTGAGCGGAAATAAAGGGCGACTCGGTGCACCAAAATAAGCGAGCTTTAATAACTGCTCGCCTTCAGGGGTGGCCGTATTTTGATAGATGCCATACCAATCTAACTGGGTGTTTTCGATTACATAGTCAACAATCAACTGAAGTTGCGCTAACTTTGCCGTTATTTGCGTATTTTGGCTAACGTAATCGTTTAAATTAAACGGCTCATCTTGCAAGTAGCCGAATAAACTACATGCGCCACCTTCACCGAGTTCTGGAATTTGATACTGCCAACGCACGGCCGGTGCAGCATTGCTATTTAAGTACTGCTCAAGCTTTTCTAGCTCAGCATTAATTAACTGTTGCTCTACATTAAGCTGAGCTTGCTCTAAATAAGAATTTATCATTTGGCCATCCATACATCTATAATGCCGAAATAGTAGCATGGATATTTTTATAGCGCTAGCCAATTTAAAGCGCTTTTTAAAATCCTTAAGCACTTTTATTCATAAACACTATTGCGGTACTTAAACAGAGGATGTTTATCTTTGCGGGATTAAAAGGTGTTCAGCTTAGGCGCAAAAATTACGCCTTTGCATCACAAATTTGTTATTATTTAGCCCAATATTAGATTCAATCTTAGATAGGTTAATTATGAGTGATAATCACTTAGTGTATTCAACAGCAACAGGGCGAATTGACCAGCCAAAGCCAGAAAAAGAACTGGATGTAAAACTATTTAAAGACGGGTCTATTCGCATAGAGCGTCAAACCAAAGGTCGAAAAGGTAAAGGCGTAATGCTAGTTGTAGGATTAGATCCCCAACAGCACGATTTAAAAAAGTTAGCAAAAACAATAAAAAGTAAGATGGGCCAAGGTGGCGCAGTAAAAGAAGGAGTTATTGAAGTACAAGGTGATGATCGCGATAAGTTAAAGGCGATTTTAGAAGGATTAAAGTTTAAGGTAAAAATTGCGGGTGGTTAACCCGCAATTTTTGTTTTATTCAGGGACTTTTAACGCAGCTAATTGATCAAACAACACAGGGATATCGGCTTCGGCTACGGGCTTACTAAAGTAATAGCCTTGCACAATAAAACAATTATTATTTTGTAAAAATTCAACTTGCTCTATTGTTTCAACCCCTTCAGCAACCACATCAAGCTTGAGCTTTTGTGCCATCGCAATAATCGCAGCGGTGATCTCCATATCATTATCATCTTCAGGGATATCTTTAACAAACGAGCGGTCAATTTTAAGAATATCGACAGGAAAACGTTTAAGGTAACTCAACGAAGAATAGCCTGTACCAAAATCGTCAATGGAAATTGAAATACCCAGCTTTTTCAATTGATGTAACTGATCAATAGCCGCCTCAACATTACCCATTAGCATGCTCTCAGTCAGTTCAAGGTGCAGGCTTTTAGCATTAATTTGCGTCTCTATGATTATTTTTTTCAGCATAGGTACTAAGCTTGCGTCTTTAAACTGCCTTGCTGACAGGTTTATCGACATGTTGCTCGCTCTACCTTGTTGCTCTAGTCGTTTAGTGAACTCACACGCTTGTTGTAATACCCACTTACCAAGTTCCACAATTAAACCCGTTGCCTCAGCAATAGGAATAAATTTAGTAGGTGGAATGAATCCCTGCGTAGGATGGAACCAGCGAAGCAATGCTTCATATCCCACTACACTATTATCTCGACAATCAACTTGTGGCTGATAATGCAGTGTGAGTTGCTTTTCTTTAATTGCATGGCGCAACTCATTTTCAAGGAATAATCGCTCATTGGCGGCTGCATTTAGATCTTGGCTATAAAAGTGGAACGTATTACGCCCTTTGGCTTTTGCTTCATACATGGCTAAATCGGCATGTTTTAATAACTGATCTTCTTCTAAGCTATCAAATGGCGCCAAGGTAATACCAATACTGGCACTAACAATGACTTCGTTACTACCTAATTTTATTGGCTGATTTAACGTTTTTTGAATGGTGTCAGCGACTTCCGATGCTTCTTTTTGATGCTCAATACCACTGAGTAATACCGCAAACTCATCACCGCCTAAACGGGCTATAGTATCTTCTGCTCGTAAGCGCTGCTTTAAGCGCGTTGCCACTTCAACCAATAGTTGATCGCCTGCATCGTGACCTAAAGTATCGTTAATACGCTTAAATTCATCCAAATCAAAATAAAATAAAGCAAACGAGTAACGCCCTCTTTCAGCAAGCGCCATCGACTTTCTAAGCTGCATTCTAAAGAATGTACGATTAGCGAGCCCGGTTAATGTGTCGAAGTAAGCGAGCTGTTCCATTTTGCGTTGGCTTTCTTTTACAAATGAAATATCTTGCGCTGAAGCAACGTAACTGGTGATTTTTCCACCATCTTCACGAATAGGTGACACACTCAGCGATACCCATATGGGTGGCTTGTTTTGCGCTTCAATAAGGGTATCCCCTCGCCAGTAATTACGGTTGCGCAAATCAATGTCAATGTCCTCTACCAGCATGGTCATTTCATTAGCAATAATAGTCAGAAGTGGCTGGCGCAGGAAATCACTTTCTGCAAAGTCGGTCATTTCCAGCATTTTTGGATTAACATATTCAATCACAAAGTTTTCATCAGTAATCACCACACCCGTGCCCGAGAACGCAACCGCTTTAGACAAGCGATTTGCAGCCTTTTCTGCAATTTCTTTTTCTATTATGCGCTGGTTTAAGCCATCGATGAGTTTGCGGATTTCAATGGTCATATCTTTAAATGAACCATTAAGCGTACCGATTTCATCTTTATTTTCTTTTGGAAAATCAATTTCTAACTGGCCTTTACCAAAGTTAGTAACTGCATAAACCAGTGAATGTAGGCGTCTTAAAACTAGTTGATAAAGTGCTTGATGTAATAACAAAGCAACTAAAATGGCATACAGAATAAACAAGCCAAAAAACTTCAGTTTTAAGTCTTTCAGTGCCGATAGTGTAGACGAGCGCTTTTTATATACGCCCACGTACCAATTTACACCTTCAACTTTATGGATATTTATAATGTAGTCTTCATCATTTAATGAAAACGAGTCGGCATATTCCGGCAATTGTATTTGCCCTGCGTTATCAATAACTCGCTTTAGCTCAGGAGAAATAAAATCGCCAGGTAGCAGCTTTTTACCCGCCTCTCCGTATTGTGTATAACTATCGGCTCCTAAATTAGGGTGCGCTAATAGCTGCCCTTGCTTATCGAACACCACTAAGTGTTTTTCTTTTCCGCCAACGGGCAATTGCGATATGAGAGAGTCGAGAGAAATATCACTACCCGTGACCCCTAAAAACTCATCATTTTTATAAATAGGTACAATTAAACTAACGACCCACTTATTCCAAACGCCATCGTAATACACTCGTGACCACAGCGGCTCGCGTTGTGGGTTTGTTAACGATTTTGCGTAATTAAAACTTTTGCTTTGATTAAAGGTGTAATCTCCGGGGACATTAAGTGCCCAATTTGGTGGCGCAACACGGATAAAATTATCTTTGGTGATCAGGTAAAAATTATAAAAATCTTGAATTAACGTGGGGGAAATCACTTTCCAAAGCGATTCAGAATCTGCAATTAACTGTTTATAAAAAGGAGAATAAGCATTTTCGGGAATGAACGCCGCAGATAAGCCATCGGCAGATGCGCTGCGCACTGAACCATCATTAGTGACTTGCATAGTCGGGGCATTGTTATTCTTAAATGATAATTGCCCCTCAAATAACTGCTCGCTAACAACAATATTAGCTTGCTCAGCTATTTTAACTTTGGTCGCTATCAAATTATTAAACTGGTTTATTAATAATTCATTTGATTGCTTTAATACCTCATGCTCTTCAAATACAAGCTGTTTCTTTTCTGATTTGAGCATTAATGCAGCCGCACAAATACCTGCAACTAAACAAATACCAGAGATCAACAGTGATAACTTGACACTGAGTGAATTTATTCCAAATCGAGATGGAGGGCGTCGATACACAAAAGGCCAACCTTATTTATAATTATTATTTTTGCAAGTAGTAGAAATATACCAGATCTCAAATCAGAATTATAAATTATTTGTAAAGTTTTTAAAAAACAATATGTTTTGTATATATATCAGGTAAAAAACCTATTTAATATAAGTGCTTGTTGACATTAGAGGTTACTCTTCATACATTAAGGGCATGAATATAAAATACTCACTTACTTTCTTATCTTTTTTTAGCTTCTTTATATAGAAGAGGCTTCCCTGTTTGTGAGATAAAATCAATCGAATAGTAAAGCCTCCCAACTGGGAGGCTTTTTTGTTTACGCTGTTAAATACAGTGACATTTTTGGAATGAGGAAAACCAAATGAGCAATGATGTTTTAGACACGCTTAGGCACGATATAAATGAAATCGATTCTGACCTACTTGTGTTATTAGCGAAGCGACGCCGTATTAGCCATGGTGTTGTTGAATATAAGATAGCGAATAATAAACCAATTCGTGATGAAGCACGTGAATTAGCATTACTCGAAAAATTAATCGGTTATGGTAAATCTCTTGGTTTAGATGCCTACTATGTAAATAATGTTTTTCAAACTATATTAGAAGACTCAGTATTACATCAACAAGCTATGCTGCAAAAAAGCCTCAACCCTGATGCGCTAAGTGAAACCCATCGGGTAACCTATTTAGGCGGACAAGGATCTTACAGTCAACTTGCGTGTCATAAGTATTTTAGTCGCCGACCTGGCAAATTAATTGAAATTGGCTGTAGTTCTTTTGATGAGATCACCGGTAAAGTAGAAAATGGCCAAGCCGACTTTGGCTTGTTACCGATTGAAAATACCAGCTCAGGCAGTATTAATGAAGTATTTGATTTACTCCAGCACGCGCAAGTCTCTATTGTCGGCGAAGTCACTCACAGCGTAGAGCATTGTTTATTAGCAGCCCCAGGAACTGAGCTGAACCAATTAACCAAAGTGTTTGCTCACCCGCAACCGTTTGCTCAATGTAGCCGTTTTTTACAAGGGCTTGGCGATTTGCAGCATGAGACCTGCGATTCAACATCGAGTGCATTAAAATCAGCACTTGAAACACCTAACAGTGCGGCTATTGGCTCTGCACAAGCAGGTAAAAATGTAGGGCTTGAAGTCATTAAGGCCAATCTTGCTAATCAAAAAGAAAACCATAGTCGCTTCATTGTGGTTGCACGTAAACCGCTACATGTATCTAAACAAATCCCCACTAAAACCAGTTTAATTATGGCAACTAAGCAACAAGCAGGCTCACTCGCCGATGCGTTGATGATTTTTAAACAGCATAATATAAATCTAGTAAAATTAGAGTCCCGCCCTGTACCAGGAAATCCATGGGAAGAAGTATTCTATGTGGATTTAGAAGCGAACCTTGCTGATAGCCAAGTGAAACATGCGTTAGAAGAGCTTAAAGAGCATACCCAGTACGTACGCGTATTAGGCTGTTATCAAAGCGAATCACTGCAAGCAGTGAGCGTACAAAGCTAGTCTAAAGCAACATTAAAAAAGGGCCTGCGGGCCCTTTTTTAGTTTTAATTAATCTGTCACGTTTAATCGAGTACTTTGGCGTCGTTCGCTTTATTTAATAAACTGCGACTTTGTGTCAAAAAGTGCGCTGTGGAGTCAGAAAAGTAAGCTTTTGCATCAGCAAAGGCATCGATTAAGGCTGGCTTATCCCCTGCTTTTAACTTTTTAAGCGTCTCAGAGAACAAACACTGATACTGCGCTAATAAGCTTTCTACATTATCAAATTGCGCCAGCATAATATCAGTATACAGCTCTGGCGATTGCGCAAATAGACGACCGACCATCATCAGCTCTAACTGATAAATAGGTGATGAACAACTACGCAGCTCTGCCAGTGTATGTCCTTGTTTTGCTAAAAACTGACCGTATACAAAGGTGGTTAAATGGCGCATAACCTGAATGATTTGCATTGCTTCGTCATGTTTTTTAGCATCAAGTTCAACCAACTGACAACCCCATATTTGTAGCTGTTTTAATAACCCTTGTGCCATTTCAGGATTACGCCCTTCACATACCACCACGGTTTGTTTTACCCAATGGGAAATATCAGGACCAAACATGGGGTGTAAGCCAACAACAGCGCCATTGTGAACTTTTTTGAGCACATTTAACGGCGCTTGTTTAACTGATGTAATATCAACCAGCAAACAATCATCATCAAGCTTTGGAAGCGCGTTAACAACTGTTTCGAGGGCATTAATTGGCACACTGATCATCACCAGTTTTGCGCCTTTTAAAATCTCTGCTGCCTGTGATTGCTGGGCTTTATCTAAAACTTTAACTTCGTAACCCGAGCGCTGAAATTGTTTTGCAAATAGCTGCCCCATTGCCCCTTCACCACCAACAATGACAATCGGAGATAGTTGTGAGTCGGCACAAGCTAATTTGGCCTGTTGATTTTGATAAGCTTCACGCATCATGCGCCTGAGAATGTCTTCGACTAAATCAGGGTTTACACCTTGATTAATTGCCTCTTGGCGTCGTGCAGCTAATAAATCAGCTTCTCTATCGGGTGCATGTAGTGGCGCGCCAGTTTGTTGTTTTATTGCGCCAATTTGTTGAGTAATACCATTGCGCTTTGCAAGTAAGGCAACCAGTTGCGCATCGCATTCATCTATACCTTTTCTTAGCTGCGCTAAATCACTTATCTCTGCCACGTTCTCATCCCATCCAAAAAAGCAAAATCGTAAATAAATACTTACAAAAGAGTAAACTAATCAATACGATAAATACTAACAGGATACGTTAGGGGTTAAAAGGCTAATTAGTGAAAAGATCAGTATGAGTCACTCAACTGCGACCAAGGTAGGATAATTAAATGAATAGAACACAGCTGCGTAAAGTGAATTAAAAAGCATATAAAATGTAAGTCTATGCCGAGTTTAAACAATGAAAATTAAAGTGGCTTAATAGCCACTTTAATTAGCATTTTTTATCTAGTATTCCAATGCCATAGTCGCAAGCGACATAACACTTTCGAATGATTCTGCACCGGCGATAAATAAGCCATTGTGACAAAACATAGCATCATCTATACCGGTCACTGCTTGAAATTCACTATCAGATAATCCAGCCCACGGTGCAGGTAATGACTTTCTGTCTTCAAAAGAGCCTAATTCTGCAGGCACTGTTTGCACTATCCACTTGCCAGAATGAGATGGGTAAACGACGAATAATGCCTCATCAGATAAACTATGTACGGTTTTTTTCCACGGCGTATAACGTTCTAGTACGATTAATCGTGGATCGTCTGCTTGTTTTATTGCTTGAGCAACAATCTTCTTAGCATTTAAACCACCTCGGGCAGAAGCTACAAAACGAATCAGTAAAGTGTGTGCAAATTCAACCGCTTGATCAAAAGCAGCATCAAAATCACTTTCCTCTTCCCATGTTGGGTTAAACATAGAAATTGTTTGGCTTAAACTAATGCCTGTAGCAACCCCTTCAACATGACCACAATCAATGGCATCAATAGTTGATACAAGCCCTGTATCAACTGCATTAGCCACATCTTGATTATCATCACATATTGCTAAGCCATATTTTTTCCACACCAAGCCAAATGACGAAAAAGGAATACCATTTTCACGAGCGCCAGCACCGCCACGCTGATGATGATCAAACCGGTCAGTTTCTGGGTCATATTGACCACCAACATCAATAACCACATCGGCGTCATTAATAATCGCATTATCGCGTGTGCGGATCAGGGTAAAAGAAGGGAAAATAATTTTAAGTGCAGCGACACTAAAAACATCATCTGCGTGAAAATTGCCGTTGTGTGTAACTATCGTTTTATCATTCATTTTTGTACATCATTTTTGCAAGAAGTGAGAAGATATTGTGATTTGAAGTGAACCACACTTTAACGCATGCAGGTTAAGGTGTGTATTGGTTTTTAAATGTAGCGATATAAAAACCGCAATAGCATTAAAACCAAAACGGGTTGCAACCCAAAGGTTGCAACCCGTTTTTTTGCGTTGATAAACAGCGCGTATTAGTTAAGTTTTTCTCTAATACGTGCAGATTTACCAGAACGCTCACGTAGATAGTAAAGCTTAGCACGACGAACCGCACCGCGACGCTTAACTGTTACGCTATCAATAAGAGGGCTGTGCGTTTGGAATACACGCTCAACACCTTCACCGTTCGAGATTTTACGAACTGTGAATGCTGAGTGAAGACCACGATTACGCTTAGCGATTACAACACCTTCAAAGGCCTGTAGACGCTCTTTAGCACCTTCTTTTACTTTTACCTGTACAACTACTGTATCACCAGCACCGAATGCAGGTACGTCTGTTTTAAGCTGCTCATCTTCAAGCGCTTTAATAATATTTTGGTTTACTTTTGCCATTATGTTTCTCACTTTCCTAGGTGTAACTGTCTTCTAGCCACAAGCTTTTTGGTACTCTTGCTGAAATTTCGCGAGTAATACCGCTTGCTCCTCAGTCAGAGCTAGGTTATGCAACAAGTCAGGACGGCGAAGCCAAGTTCTACCTAATGACTGCATAAGCCGCCATTTTGCTATCTCTTGGTGGTTTCCGCTGAGTAATACAGCAGGCACCTGTTTGTCGTCCAATGTTTCTGGCCGTGTATAGTGAGGACAATCTAGCAAGCCATCCGAAAATGAATCTTGCTCTGCTGACTGGTTGTGTCCTAACACCCCTGGCACTAATCGCGCTACTGCGTCAATTAATGTCATGGCAGGTAGTTCACCCCCACTCAAAATAAAATCACCAATTGACCATTCTTCGTCAACGTACGATTCTATTATTCTCTCGTCTATACCTTCATAGCGACCGGCAATTAAAATCAGTTTTTCAGAGCTTGCGAGTTCGCTAGCCCCTTGCTGATCTAGTTTGCGCCCTTGTGGCGACATATAAATTACTTTTGCACCATCACCTGCAGCCTGCTTGGCTTCAAGAATGGCTTGTTTTAATGGTTCAACCATCATTAACATGCCTGGCCCGCCCCCGTAAGGACGATCATCTACGGTTCTATGCTTATCAGTTGCATAGTCACGTGGATTCCAGCAGTTAAAATCGATTAAGCCATTTTTAACAGCACGACCGGTTACACCTTGCGTTGTAATTGCATCAAACATATCCGGGAAAAGGCTGATAACCCCTACCCACAACGAATTTGTTTGACTCATTAAAAGCTTGGATCCCAATCTACAGTAATTTCTTTCGCATCATATTTAACTTCTTGAATAACTGAATCAGTTAAAAAAGGAATTAAACGTTCTGCTTGGCCAAATGCATCTTTACTGTTTGCTTTCACAACCAGTACATCATTTGAGCCTGTCTCCATAAGGTCATCAACAATGCCTAAGTTATAACCTTTATCAGTTACAACCGACATGCCGATGAGATCTCGCCAATAGAATTCACCTTGCGGTAATTCTGGTAGCTGCGCTGAATCAACAGAAATTTCTACATTGGTATAAGCCATTGCTTGGTCTCTGTCATTTACTTGCGCAAACTTAGCGATAAAGCCTTTGTTGTGGCGACGCCAGTCGACCACTTCTAAGGATTGCCATTTACCTTGCTGCCCTATCAACCACGGGCTGAAATCGAAGATCCCTTGGGGATCATCAGTAAATGAATGCACCTTAAGCCAGCCCTTTATACCATATGGGGCGCCGAGCTTTCCTACGACAATTATTGATGAGGTGTTCTCTTGACTCATGGTTACACTTACGCCTATTAAGCCGCTTTACGAGCGTCTTTAACTAATTTAGCTACACGATCTGAAAGACCTGCGCCTTGACCTAACCAGTGTTCAACACGTGGTAAATCTAAACGAAGTTTTTCTTCTTGACCTGAAGCAATTGGGTTAAAGAAACCTACTTTCTCGATGAAGCGACCGTCACGCGAGAAACGGCTATCCGCAACCACAATTTGATAGAAAGGGCGTTTTTTAGCGCCACCACGTTGCAAACGAATAGTTACCATACCGTCCTCTAAATAGATTGACTGTTTTCATTAATAAGATTTACTCCCCAGTATGGGGAGCCGGTGAATTGTACGAGTTTTTAGCAACAATGCAAGTAAGAAGTGATGCAAAAAGCCAGTTTAGTAGATTAAACCGTGATCCAAGATGAAAAAGTATATGAATAAGCTATTTTGTGCATAGTTTATTCAACAATAAAGAGGCATTTTACCTCTTTATTGATTACTTTTTATCTCGTATTGAAGGTATTAAAGGTTAAATTATTAAAATTTTGGACCACCGCCACCCATCATGCCAGGTGGTAACATCCCTTTCATGCCACGCATCATTTTTTGCATGCCACCTTTACCTTTCATCTTCTTCATCATTTTTTGCATTTGCGTAAATTGCTTAAGCAGTTTATTGATCTCTTGTACTTGAGTACCAGAGCCCGCAGCAATACGCTTTTTACGAGAGCCTTTAATAATCTCAGGGCGCGCACGCTCTTGTTTGGTCATAGAGCTAATAATCGCTTCCATTTGAATAAAGGTTTTATCACCCATTTGCCCTTTAACCGCATCTGGGATGTTTTGCATGCCAGGCAGTTTATCGAGCATCGACATCATGCCACCCATGTTTTTCATTTGCTTTAGTTGATCAGCAAAGTCATCCAGCGTAAAGCCATCACCTTTAAATACTTTTTGTGCTACTTTTGCCGCTTGTTCTTTGTCTACTTTCATCTCGACTTCTTCGATTAATGAAAGTACATCACCCATGCCTAAAATACGTGAAGCAATTCGGTCTGGGTGGAAAGGCTCAAGGGCATCAGTGCGCTCACCCACACCCATAAACTTAATTGGCTTACCAGTAATATGACGAATAGATAAAGCAGCACCACCTCGGGCATCACCATCTGTTTTAGTCAGTATCACACCGGTCAGCGGTAAAGCTTCGTCAAATGCTTTTGCTGTATTTGCCGCATCTTGACCTGTCATTGCATCAACAACGAATAGCGTTTCGATTGGATTAATTGCATGATGCAAGGCTTTAATTTCATCCATCATGTCGCTATCAACATGCAAACGACCCGCAGTATCGACTAATACAACATCAATAAATTTCTTTTTCGCATGAGAAATGGCGGCAGTTGCAATATCAACTGGTTTTTGCGAAATATCACTTGGGAAAAATTCTACATCAACTTCTGTTGCTAAGGTTTCTAATTGCTTAATTGCTGCTGGACGATACACATCGGCACTCACCACTAGCACAGACTTCTTCTTGCGCTCTTTTAAAAACTTAGCCAGCTTACCCACACTGGTGGTTTTACCCGCACCTTGAAGACCAGCCATCATCACTACCGCCGGTGGCTGTGCGTTAAGGCTTAGCTCTTCGTTGGCTTCACCCATGGCTTTTTCAAGTTCTTCACGAACAATTTTTATAAATACTTGGCCAGGGCTCAAGCTTTTGGTGACTTCAACACCAACCGCACGCTCTTTAACTTGCTTTACAAACTCGCGAACAACAGGCAACGCCACATCGGCTTCTAAAAATGCCATTCGCACTTCACGAAGTGTATCTTTAATGTTGTCTTCAGTTAAGCGACCACGGCCACTAATATTTTTTAGGGTTTTACCTAATCGTTCTTGGAGGTTCTCAAACATGTAACGGTTCCGAAAAGACGTTTATATCAACTCTATTAATAAGGTCGATGTTATTAAAATTCAATTGAAAATAGTATACCGTAAATGGTGGCATACAATACAGTGCTGAAGTGCTGCTTATTGAGTTTCTTTTTACAGGGTCTATGCATTTGCGTTGCTATAAAATACAATGACCAGATAACGAACACGAATTATTTGACTTCAATTAAGTGGCCAAAGCAAAATGCTGATTATTAGTTTAACTATTATTGCCAGTTTATTTTATGTGTTAGCAACGTCTCACGTGCTTTCGCGATTGTTTCATCGTCAGGGACCAAGCCAAAAAATTACTATAATACTGAGCACTGTCGCTATTTTGGCGCATATGCTGCTTTTAGTAAACTCGGTGTTTAGAGCCGATGGCCAAGATTTAAGTATTGTTAATGTTGCATTACTGACTTGTTGGGTAATAGTGCTTTGTGTCACCACCGTCTCTTTGAAGTTCCCTGCGACACTGCTATTACCTGTTGTATACGGCTTTGCTGCCCTGTTAACTATTGCTAGCCTGTTTATTCCTCATCACGTTTTACTTCATAGCATTAATGTAGAGCTTGCGTTAGTTGCGCATATTTCACTGTCGTTATTAGCCTACTGTATCTTAATTATTGCCACCCTTTACGGCGTGCAATTTTACTTTATTGATAAACGTTTGAAACGCAAAGATTTAGCAATAGTACATAGCCATTTACCGCCACTAATGGTGGTAGAGCGTCAACTTTATCAACTATTAAATTTAGGCACAGTATTATTAAGCGTGGCGCTGATTACAGGGTTTGTATTTCTTGATGGCATGTTTGCCAAAGAGTTTATTCATAAAACAATCTTATCTTTAGTTGCTTGGGCTATTTTTGCTACGATTGCCGTTGGCCATGTTAAACGAGGTTGGCGAGGGAAAATGGTGGTAGTGAGTATTATGATTGCCGCATTTACACTCACACTCGCTTATTTTGGCAGCCGTTTTATACAAGAAGTGGTTCTAAATAAGTTTTAACTTGACTCTGAAAGCTCACTCTAGCTTAATACGCATTGGTTTATAAAAAAAGGATCCATCGTTGGACGACATATCGACAAGTACGCTGTTTATCATTTTAGGTTTATTGGTACTTTTTTCTGCTTACTTCTCCGGGTCAGAAACCGGAATCATGTCAATCAACCGTATTCGTTTACGACACCTCGCTAAAGAGAATCATCGTGCTGCGAAACGCGTTAGTAAATTACTCAGTCGACCAGACAGGTTGATAGGTCTTATCCTTATTGGTAATAACCTTGTCAATATTGCGGCTGCCCAAGTTGCCACCATTATTGGTATTCGTTTGTATGGTGATTTAGGTATTGCTATAGCAACAGGTGCATTAACACTTGTGGTGCTGATTTTCGCTGAAGTAACGCCAAAAACACTGGCCGCCCTCTATCCTGAGCGAGTCGCTTTTCCAAGTTCGGTGATACTCAAAGGGTTACTAAAAATTCTCTTCCCATTTGTTGTCGTTGTTAACTGGATGACCAATGGTATATTGCGCTTATTTGGTATTAGCGCTGCACAAATAGATGAGCACAGCATGAGTAAAGAAGAATTAAAAACCGTGCTAAATGAATCGGGGGCGCTGATCCCCGCTCGTCACCAAAGTATGTTGACCTCTATTTTAGATTTAGAACAAGTTACCGTTGAAGATATTATGATCCCTCGCAATGAAATTGTGGCGATTGATATTAATGACGATTGGAAAATAATCAGTAAACAACTTACTCACGCTCAACATACTCGGGTGCTTTTATACCGCGACAATATTGATGATGCTGTTGGCTTTATTCACTCTCGTGATGCGCTTCGCCTTTTAACTAAAGAGCAGTTTGATAAGCCTTCGCTATTGCGTGCGGTACGTGAAATTTACTTTATCCCTGAGGGCACCTCGCTGAACACTCAGCTACTAAAATTTCAGTTATCAAAAGAACGTATTGGTATTGTTGTTGATGAATATGGCGACATTCAGGGCTTAGTCACTCTTGAAGATATTCTTGAAGAAGTTGTGGGTGATTTTACTACCACTCAAACTCGGACACCGAGTGAAGAAGTAACCACACAAAACGATGGCTCTTACATTGTCGACGGCGGTGCTAACGTTCGCGACTTAAATAAAGAAATGGGCTGGGAATTCCCATTAGACGGCCCTAAAACATTGAGTGGCTTGATTGTTGAGTACTTAGAAGATATCCCCGATGCTAATTTAAGTATTCGTATTGCAGGCTATCCGGTTGAAGTACTTGAGGTAAAAGAAAACATGATTAAACAAGTTAAAATTCAACCAAACAAACGTAAAAAATAAACCAATAAAAAAGGAGCCTGCTGGCTCCTTTTTAATCTAATCTAAAAGAACAATCGCTCTAACCAACCTTTATCTAAATCATCTTCGCAGCGTCTTAGCTGTGCGCCATAACGGCTTGCCCGATATTTTACTTTATTGGCAACGCTCATTAGCCATTTTTTCTTGCGATAGGTGCCTCGTTTATAACCGCCCCATCCCTCATGATAATTTAAATACTGTGCGTAGGCGTCCCACTTAGACACACCATTAACTTTATGGGTTTTATAAACAAACCACGCCATAAAATCAATCGCATCTTCAAATTCGTCTCTGTCGGCGCCACTGTTACCTGTTTCACGAATATAATCAGACCAAGTAGGCGTTTTAGCTTGAGAATAGCCATAGGCATCGCTTGCACGACCAGTAGGGATTATCCATAAGAAGTATTCCATAGGCGGTGCTGCATCGTGGCGAAAAGAACTTTCTTGATACATCATGCTCATTAACACATGTTTTGGGGAGCCCCACTTTTCCTGCGCGTCTTTGGCATCAAAATACCAGTCAGATTTCTCTTCGAAAATTTTACAAATATCTTCTGGTTGCTTTGGGGGAGCTGTTGCACACCCAGCTATAGTGAGCAGCAAAGATAAGGTAATAATATTTTTTTTCATTTTTTAAGATCTCACTGAACTTTTTAAAAAAGTGTGGGTCTGAATCTATGAATGCAGCAGTACAGCATTGTTTCATCCCTAAAGAATATTTACGCAGCTACTATGAGCTGCGTTTTTTTTGCCTGCTACTTACTTGGGTCTGTTGACCTTTCAAGGTTGCATTTGCAGCAGTTTGTTTGGTATTTAGGCAAGGCAAAGCTTATGTGGTGTGGTTTTTCCCCATAAATAGGCGATAACGCAG